>JBEKVU010000050.1:0-14149 GCA_049513775.1 Candidatus Acidiferrum sp. | reverse complement strand
GTCGCAGGCGCTGAACTGGTCGTCGCCAATTTCGGTCAGGGGAACGAGTTCCACGGTTTCCGACTCAAGTTCGATTATGCGCTGGGAGCAGAATACGAAGGCCAGACGGAAATGAGCGGCCAGATCGTGCAGCGGTCGCTTGGGTGGATCGTCATTCGCTGCGTTCGGATCAACTTTCAAAATAGCAGATACACATGAGTCTTCGCGCATTGGCATTTCATGGTCACGAAGACCGACATGCAGAAATGACACGTTGTCGAAGAAGAGTTGCACACCAGCAAACTCATTCTTGGGACCTCCCCAAGGACGAGCGGCAAGTACGCTCCACGTTATCGCGACTGCATTCTTGGATGGAATCAATTCGAGACCCTCGAAGTATGCGCAGTTGTGAAGGTCCCAAAATAAACCATGGCGGGCTAGCTCGACAGATGACGGAATGTCGAAATTCTTAAGTTGCAAGTTGCTTTCCCTCTTCGCCGCAGTAGCGATCGACGGGGACTTCAATTTTGCCCATGCCGTCAAATTCGATTGCGTGTCGCGGTGTGCTTTCGGACGTGGTCGGCCCCTGCGTGAATTGGCAATACGAGTTTAGCAAGAACGGTGCGGCGGGGCTTTAGGCTGATACGTATCCAGGAACTAGCCCAAGAAATCGCCTTCCTCCGGGCCGCCGGGCTTAGAGATGGTCCAATCCAGAACGTCAGGTTCGCGGCGGGTTACCTTCTCAGTTTTTGTGTGATTGTGAATGAGCGATAGGTCGCTGGCGATTTTCTCGCGGGACCTAACGACCATGATCCTGCGGGGCGGATCGTAAGCCGGTAGAGAGTTGGCGGCTTAGAGCTGCCTTCTTCGCGGATTGCTCTTCACAGAGCTGTCGAAACTGGCAGCGAGAACGAGGCCAATTGGGCAATTTATGCTGCGCTGCACACGGGTGGCATGTCGGTGCTGCCGAACGCCAGGCCGATGCTCTCGGCGGAGAAACTTGCTGAACCCGGGGGTGAAATTGCCTTCGAACTGCAGCACGTCAATGCTCCCAAAGCGGTGCCGGATCTGATCGAAATCCTTCTTTGGTGGGAGCAAACGGGGCAATTCCGATCTTGGGGGCAAAATTAGGCGTCAGGACTGGCTATGCCATGGTCTACTTGCGAGCTACTTAGGAAACGCGGGGGAGTTGCCGGGGCCAGCGGTCGAGAAGAGGCGGGGGAGGCGGTCATTGACGGCAGGGAGCGGTGGGAAGGGGGCGTGGGGCTCGGATTGGTACCAGTAGGCGACGGAGAAAAAATTGTCGGAGCGGTGATTGGCGTGGCCGTGCTCGATGGTGGCGCGGAGGGATTTCGTAAAGGGGATGGGCGAGTCGAGATGGAAGCGGTAGACGGAAGTGCGGCTGCCTGCGCGCTGATCGCCCTTTACGGGAGCGCCGTAGAGTCCGTAAGAGAAGGAATGCGGACCGAAGGCCCACGCGCCTAAGAAATAATCTTCCGAGCCGGTGCCATTGATTGAGGGGCGAGATTCGCCGTCGATAAAAAACATGTCGTCGCCTTCGCCCCACCAATCGTCCTGATTTTGGAGGATAGACATGGTGACGCCGACGAAGTGTCCCTCGCCGCGGGCATCGAGCCACAGGTAATTGTCTTCACCGGAAAGGTTTGGGCGGGTGTTGACCTTCGGGTCGGCGTTGGAGGACCAGTCGGTGGTCCAGCCATGCGCGGGAGTGGCTTGGCGATATTGCGCGTGGAAGTAGAGCGTGTCGGCGCGGAGTGGTTTGGAGCACGCGCGATAGTCGATGTTGAAGTAGAAGGCGTCGACCTTGGCGGGGCCGTCGTTGGTGACGGTGATGCGGGCGTGCTTCTGATAGGGCATGACGAAGAATGAGTTGAGGGCTTTGTCTGCGCCGACGGAGAGCGGAATCGATTGATAGAGGTAATAGTCGCCGAGACCCAAGCCGAAGAAATCGCCGACAGGAGTTTCGACGCTCGGAGTGGATTCGCCGTCCCAGTAAATGCGCAGAACCAGTTGCTTGAGGTGGTGCTCGTCTGGGGAAGCGATGGTGAACCAGAGGTGCGTGAGGACGGCGGGGCCGGGTTCGTCGAGGAGGGTGAGGGTTTCGCCGGGTTGGATGACGCGGAAGTCGTCGTTGGCGCCGGAGCGGTCGTAGCTGGAGGAGCGGTGCTGGATGTAGTCGTGCGGGCGGGTGAGGGCGGTGAGTTGGTCGCCGGAGGCGGGGTCGAGGCAGTTCTGCGCGTGCGCGGCCGACGGGGTGAGCGCTGCGAAGAGTAGAGCGAACGAGAAGAGGTTGCGCAAGGAGCTTGTGCGATTCCTGGGTTGGGAGTGTACCGCAAGCGCAGGTTTAGCGGAGGATTTGGTTAGTCGGGCAGGTGGAGGGTGCCGTCGGAGCTGATGGTGAAGGAAGGGTTCCAGGCTACTTCCCAGAGGTAGCCGTCGGGATCGGCGAAATATCCGGAGTAGCCGCCCCAGAAGGCTTCGAGGGCGGGCTTTTGAAGTTTGGCGCCGGCGGCTTGCGCTTCGGCGAGGATGGAGTCGACTTTGTCGCGGGTGCGGGCGTTGTAGGCCAGGGAAAATCCGGGGAAGCCTTGGCCGACGGGGGAGATGTTGGCGTCTTTTGCTAGTTCTTCGCGCGGGTAGAGGGCGAACGCCATGCCGCCGGCTTGGAAGAAAGCGATGCCTGCGGTCTCTTGCATGGAGCGGCGCCAGCCGAGACGTTCATAGAAGGCGATGCTGCGGGGGAGATCGGCCACGCCTAGAGTGATGATGCTGATGCGTTGTTCCATGTTGGAGTGCCAGTGAGGGAATTTAGCATTGTGGTGGGAGTTGGGGTAGTGGGGAATTGCAGTAGGTAGGCGGGAGAATCTGAAGCTCTCATAAAAGTGTGCACCGGTAGGAGTGCCCGTACTACTCAAGGCGCACAGGATTGGCTCGACCACCGAGTGAGATGACAAGTGTGCTGAGCGGATGGCGTACAATGGTGCGCGCTTTTGCACAGACGCAGAGATGAACAGAAAAAAATTGTCTGGTTTGGAGTGAGTGAATGACACTGAAGCGAATTGTGGTTTTAGCAGCGGCGGTGATGCTGGCGGGCGGTGTTTCTTTTTCTTACGCGAACGATAAGAAGAATACCAAGTCTGGTGAAGAGGCAGCGGGGTGGAATGACGCGGAGATGGCGCAGCCGGCCACCGAGACGATTGATTTGAATGCGTACAACTTGATTCGCGAAGAGGGATTGCAGCACTCACACGTGATGGATTATGCCGGGGGCCTGGCGGATGGGATTGGGCCGCGGCTGACGGGGTCGCCGAATTTGGCGAAGGCGAATGCGTGGACGCGGGATCAGTTGACGAAGATGGGGTGCGCGAACGCGCATCTGGAGGATTGGGGCGACTTTGGGATGGGTTGGCAGCAGTTGAACACGTGGGTGCGCATGACCGAGCCGGATACGGCGGTGTTTGTGGCGCAGGCTACGCCGTGGTCGCCGGGAACGAATGGGACGCTTGCGGGGCAGGCGGTGGCGGCGGTGATAAATGACGAGAGCGACATGGCGAAGTACAAAGGAAAACTTTTCGGGAAGATTGTTTTTCTTGGCGCGATGCGCGATGTGCCGGTGCCGGACAAGCCGTTTTTCGAACGTTACACGGATAAGGACTTGAAGGAACTGGAGACGCTGCCGGTGGGCGGCGCGGATTCCGGAATGGAGGCGCGCATCGCGCGATTCCTGAAGCGGCAACAGCTGGCGCGGTTGGTGACGCCGTTTCTTGCCGAAGAGAAGGTAGCGGCAGTGATTGTGCCGAGCCGCGATGGAGAGAGTGGCGGAGGCACGGGGATACTTTTTGACGACACCGGCGCGGCGCTGGGGCGGAATCCGTGGCGCCGCGAGTCGGCGGTGCCGTTTCCGGTGGTGGTGGCGCAGATTGAAAGTTATGGGCGGGTGGTGCGGCTGCTGCAGAATCATGTGCCGGTTTCGATTGAGATGAACGTGGACGTGAAGTTTACCGGGGACCACGAGCACGGGTTCGACACGGTGGCGGAGATTCCGGGGACGGATCCGAAGTTGAAGGATGAAGTGGTGATGGTCGGCGGGCATTTGGATAGCTGGATCGCCGGAACTGGCGCTACGGATAACGGAGCGGGCACGATTGTGGCGATGGAAGTGCTGCGCATTTTGAATGCGTTGAAGGTTAAGCCGCGGCGGACGATTCGAATTGCGTTGTGGTCGGGCGAGGAAGAAGGGCTGTTTGGCAGCAAGGGTTATGCGGGGATGCATTTTGGGAGCGCACCACTCTCCACGGAGCCGGACCAGATGCAGATGCCGGAATTTTTGCGGAAGGCGGCGGGACCGCTGGAGTTGAAGCCCGAGCAGAAGTTGGTTTCAGCGTATTTCAATGTGGACAATGGGACGGGAAAGATTCGCGGGATTTACACGCAAGGAAATGCGGCGGTGGATGGGATATTCGAACAGTGGATGGCGCCGCTGAGGGATCTTGGAGTGACGACAGTTACGAACCGGAATACCGGCGGGACGGATCATTTGTCTTTTGATGCCGTGGGGATACCGGGATTTCAGTTCATTCAGGATCCGATGGATTACGATTCGCGTACGCATCATTCGAACATGGATACGTACGAGCGATTGCAGGCCGCGGACTTGAAACAGATCGCGACGGTGGAAGCGATTTTTGTTTACAACGCGGCGATGCGGGACAAGATGATTCCGCGGAAGCCGTTGCCGCATCCGGAGCTGCGGGATCAACAAGCAAAACCGTTGCCGGATCTTTATCCTACGGCGGTGAAAGAGTAGTTAGGCTGGGGCGGCCGACCGCGACAAATGCGCCGAATCGGCAGGCACGTTGAGGTATCGATCGATTATCAGGGGATGGGACTTCCTCGGGCGTATTGAAACGGTGCGCCAAAATCAGAGGTTTCCGCACATGAGCGCGCGCGTTTTGAGTGTCGCGAAAAGGCATTGTGTATACTTAGAGGTAGCGAATCGGTAGGGAGTTCGCGGCATTATGCCTGTGGTCGGGAATCAAACTAAAGCAACGGCAAAAGTGCGCGTGCAGCGCGGGTTGCGGTTTGTGCGGACGCGTACGCGCGAATTGCTGATGATTGGGAAGGCGCTGGCGTCTACCAAGCATCCGGTGCTGGTGCACATTATTCCGATGCGGCGCTGCAATTTGGCGTGCGGTTATTGCAATGAGTATGACGATGTGTCGAAGCCGGTGCCGATCGAAGACATGAAGCGGCGGCTGGATTTGCTGGCGGACATGGGTACGTCGGTGATTACGATTAGCGGCGGGGAGCCGCTGCTGCATCCGGAACTCGAGGAAGTGATCCGGCACATTCGCTCGCGCGGCATGATCGCCGGGATGATTACCAATGGATTTTTGTTGAGCGTGGCGCGGATTCAGTCGCTGAATGCAGCGGGGCTCGAGCACCTGCAAATCAGTATTGATAACGTGACGCCGGATGAGATGTCGCTGAAAAGTTTGAAGACGCTGGATTCGCGACTGGAGATGCTGGCGGCGCACGCGGTGTTTCAGGTGAATATTAATTCGGTGCTGGGGAGCGGCGTGAAGAACCCGCAGGATGCGCTGACCATCGCGCATCGCGCGGTGGATCTGGGATTTACGAGCACGGTGGGCATCATTCATGACCACAGCGGGCAGTTGAAGCCGCTGGGTGAAACGGAAACAGGAATTTTTGAAGAAGTGATGGAACTGGGGAAGCGCTCGTATTCTCGGTTCAACGATTTTCAGCACAACGTGGCGCGCGGGAAAGAACATGTGTGGCGGTGCCGCTCGGGTTCGCGGTACTTGTACATTTGCGAGGACGGGCTGGTGCACTGGTGTTCGCAACAGCGCGGCTATCCGGGGATTCCCCTGGCCGAGTACACGCCGGAGATGCGGCATCGGGAGTATGAGACGAAGAAATTTTGCGCGCCGCGGTGCACGGTGTCCTGCGTGCAACAGGTAGCGATGCTGGATAATTGGCGGGATCCGCAGACGCTGAAACCGAATTTGCGGAAACCGGCGAAGGGGAAAACCGCGGCGGCGGAGCCGCAACTGGTGCAAATTGGTGGCACACCTGGGGATTCCTAGTTAGGCAAAAGCTTCGAAGCGTTCCTTCTTTGTATTTTCTCTCCGTGCACACCCGGAACGGAGTAGGGTTGCAGTTCCTACCATGCTTGTTAACAATGACAGCATGGCAGGCCCAGCGATTGAAATCGACAAACTAACGAAGGAATACCCCTACGGTTTTCTTAATCTAAAAAAGAAAACTTCGCTGGAAGGACTGTCCATGCAGGTGGAAACCGGGGAGGTTTTCGGTTTCCTGGGACCCAACGGCGCGGGTAAATCTACGACCATAAAACTCTTGATGAACCTGATTTTTCCGACCAGCGGGAGCGCGCGACTGCTTGGGAAGCCGACCACCGACGTCGAGATGCATCGCGACATTGGCTATCTGCCGGAGCAGCCGTATTTTTACGACTATCTGACGGCCACGGAAGTGCTCGATTATTTTGCGAAGTTTTATGATTTTGCGGCGGCCGGCCGCAAAGAGCGAGTAGCACGGGTGCTCAAGAAAGTAGGCCTGGAAACCGCGGGAAAAATTCAGCTGCGGAAATATTCCAAAGGGATGCTGCAGCGCGTAGGCCTGGCGCAGGCCATTCTGCACGATCCGCAACTGGTGATTCTGGATGAGCCGATGTCCGGCCTGGACCCGCTGGGGCGGCGCGAAGTGCGGGACATTATTTTGGAGTTGAAGAACGCGGGTAAGACGATTCTTTTTTCCACACACATTTTGCCGGATGCGGAAATGCTTTGCGACCGCGTGGGCGTGATTGTGGGCGGGAAGCTACAGGGGATTGGCGCACCGGGCGAAATCGTGGGAATCCAAACGCACCAGATGGAAGTTTTATTCACGCTTGCGGGAGTCGAGCAGAGCAAGTGGCCTTTGCTCGCTACGGCTACGCGCACGGGCGATCGCTATCATTTGCAGGTCGCGGAACAGGCGCTGTACCCGGCGCTGGAGCAGGTGCGTACCGCTGGGGGAACGATTTTGTTCGTGGCGCAGGTGAAGCCTTCGCTGGAGGAATATTTCATGCATTTGGTGGCGGCGGATCGCGCGCAGGCCGCGGCCGTTGAGGTGAGCGGAAAGTGACGCACCTTGGCGCAATCGGACTAAATACGTTTCGCGAAGCGGTGCGCGACCGCGTGCTGTACAACCTGGTGTTTTTCGCTCTGCTGATGATGGGCGCGGCGGTGCTGGTGGGACAGATTTCCATCGGCATTGAACAGATCGTGATCGTCAGCCTGGGATTGAGCGCCATCTCCTTTATTGGATTGCTGATGGCGGTATTTATTGGCGTGGGCCTAGTGTCCAAGGAGATGGACAAACGAACCATCTATGCATTACTTGCGAAACCGGTGCGCCGCTGGGAATTTCTCCTGGGCAAGTTTGCTGGTTTGGTTTTCACGCTCGCGGTCAACACCTTGGCGATGTCCGCCGGTCTGCTCCTGGCGCTGGTGTATGTGAAACACACGCTGGAGAGGTCGGATACCGCGGTGCTCATCGCAATTTATTTTATTTTGCTGAAGCTGGCGATTGTGGTGGCGCTGGCGCTGCTGTTTTCCTGTTCCACCACTTCGTTGCTCTCGATCTTGTACTGCGCGGGGTTTTATGTCGCCGGTTCATTCGTGCAGCAGATGCGTGTGCTGCGGAGCGATCTGGCGGGGCCGGTAGCGGCAACGATCATGCGTTGGCTTTCGTACTTGCTGCCCAATTTCGAGAATTTCAATGTCACGGGCCTGGCGGCGCACGGCGAAAAGATTCCCAGTGTGCTGATTTTGCAGAATACGCTGTACGCAGCGCTGTATTGCGCGGTGGTGCTGGCGGCGGCTGCGGCCATTTTTTCGCGCAGGAACTTCAAGTGAAGCTCGCCGCCTGGATCGCGCTGCTGCTCACACTGGTGCTAGGGTTTACCGCGATTTGGCGTCTGCAAATCAAGATTGACGCGCAGCGCGCGGCCATTGTGGAAGAGCGCAACGATCTGCTGGTCACGTCGCCGAAACTCTTGAAAATCGCGAGCCTCGAATATGCACCGCTGCTGGCGGACGTGTATTGGACGCGCGCGGTGCAATACTACGGGCAAAAGCATGCCAGCAATGACCCAAACCTGATGTTGCTATGGCCACTGTTAAATATCTCCACCACGCTCGATCCTAATTTGCTTCCCGCGTACCGGTTTGGAGGCATGTTCCTAAGCGACGCTCCGCCACGCGGGGCAGGGCGGCCGGAGCAGGGAGTCGAACTGATCGAGCGCGGAATAAAAGCCAATCCAGGGTACTGGAGATTGTACGAAGACCTGGGATTTATCTATTACTTCGACATGAAGGATTATCCGAAGGCGTCGCAGGCTTTTCTGGAAGGCAGTAAGAATCCAGAAGCCAAAGTGTGGATGAAAGTGATGGCCGCGAAGATCGCCGCCGAAGGCGAATCACTGGATATCTCGGCGTTCCTGTGGCGGGACATTTATCAGAATTCCACGGACAAGGACATCAAGCAGGGGGCGCTCGAACACCTACAGTTGGTGCTTGCGGAAAGGGACTGCCGGCAAATCAAGGCGGTGGCGGAGCAGTACGCGGAGCGTTTCGGGCATCAGCCGAAGCAGCTGAGCGACTTGGTGCAAGCGGGATTCTTGCCAGGTGTGCCGGTGGATGCGCTCGGGTACGCCTATGAACTGGACAACGAGGGCAAGGCGCGGCTGAACGAAAGAAGTCCGCTGTTCAAGAAACAGCAGGAGTTCGCGCAGATTAAACCACCGGTGATGTAGCCTTGCCACAGATCCGGGGTAATCTCGGCGGTTTTCGGTCAATCGGTGGCACAGAGCAAAGTGAATTCCGGGTCGACGAGAATTTTTCGCGGCCCGGTAGGCGCAACAAAATGAAAGGCGGTCTTCGGTCCTTCCGCGGTCACGGTACCCAGAAAAAAGCGATGGCCGTCCGATGCGACGGCGTATAGCGGCACGGGAGCGATGAAGGAGCGCGGGACGCCGTCTTGCACGAGGGTGCCTCGCACGGTGAAGGTTTTATCAGCTTCGCGCACGCTGAAGTCCACGTGATAGCGCGGAATTCCCGTTCCGCGAATCCACTCGTCAAAAAACCATTCCATGGAGCGCCCGCCCTCAAGATCCATGGCCGGGGTCATCACGGCCTCGACTTCCTTCTGTAAATCCTCGGTGGAGAGGGCGCGATAGGCATATTTCGTGGCGAGCGTGCGAAGCAGTTGGGTAAAACGTTCGTCGGGGTTTCTCGCTCCGGGCTGGCGCAACATTTCGCGGAGCATGTGCAGCACCCAGCTGCCCTTGCTGTAGATCATCACGTCGTAATCCTGCGGAGCTTTCGAAGAGTTCAGGCGGAAGCCGAGAGTCAGTGCTCCGGTGTCGGCGGCTTCTTCGCCGTGGTTCTGCGGTTTGACGAGGAGCGATTTGCGGAAACGCTCCAGCCATACGCGCAGCGGATGCTCCTGGCTCTTGCGGCTATCCGCGAACATCAGCGCGAGATAGCTGGCCATGGCTTCATCGATCCACTGATCGCGATAACTCGACCAACCCACGACGTTGCCCCACCACTGGTGCGCTACCTCGTGAAATGGCACTAGTTCGGTGAAGTGTTCCTGACTGGCGACGGAGAGTCCGGCTTCGCGCTGCACTTCCGGAGAGAGATAAGAAAATGTGGAGAGGTACAGCAGGCCCGGCCATCCTTGGCCGAAATTTCCCGGGATTTGCGAAACGCTCAGGGAGCGGAACGGAAACGGCCCGCTGAATTTTTCGTAAAAGCGGATGCAGCTTTCGATTTCTTTGCCCATGCTGCGTAGAGCATCCGCTGGGCTGGGCGGAGACGGATTATCGAAGCCCCCGCTGGAGAGGCCACCGCGCTCCGCGCTGGAGAACTTACCAAGCCCCGGCTGCTGGCCAAAAGCCGGCCGTGCGGGCGGCAGGCGACGGGCTAGAGCGTCCTCGAGAGCGCGATTGGCGTAGACGTCCACGGAATAATTTGTGTCCGTGACGGAAGCCGAGGCGTAGTCCCCGAGGTTAAAGCCGGCGACGGCAACGGGATGGTCGGTGCGCCAACGGGCCGCGCGGTATTCGCCATCGACGTGTTCGTCGATTTTCGTGCCGGTGGCGACAAGTTGCATTTTGTGGGGCCAACGCATGGTCAAGTCATAGTGCGCAAACTCCGCGGCGTCGCCGAAGCGCGGATACCAGCTATCGCGGGCCTCGACAATCAGCACGCCATTGCCAGCATCCGAGATGACGTTGCCGCGATAGTGGAAACGCAGGCGAAAATGTTCATTAAGGGGGATTGGGCGCGGCAAGACGACGAACAGTGAATCGTCGCCGTGCTCGCTTGCGGCACGGGCGCTCAATCCTTCGTTCTGGAAGAAAGCGACCGGTGTGCCGGCGTCGGTGGCGGACGCGAACTCGGTTACGTGGTCGACGTTCAAGCCGCGGGCTAATTGGAAGGCCAGCAAACGTTCGCCAGCAGTCGTTACTTGCATCTCGATCGTGGTGGCGCCTTCTAATTCTTTGCTGGTTTCGATGGTGGTGTCGATGGCGTAGTCCAGCGCGTCAAACGCGGGAGTGGCGCCGGCATCGCCGGGCAGCACATAAGAGACCCACACGTCGTAGTAGGCGCCGTCAACGCCTGAAGCGCTGTTGCGCCGCCACTGGCCTAGCTGAAACGGCTCCTGCCGCTGCAGATCGTAGAAAAGCTCGAAGGCGCCGGTAACCGCGCCGTCCATTCCCGCGTAAAAATAGGGCTTGGAATTCTGCGATAGCAAACTATCCATGAGGCGTAGGTTTTGCGAGCTGTTGAATTGCGCCACCATGGATTCCCAATGCGCGGCGAAGCCGGTGTCATTCTGCGGCGCCAATTTATTGTTGCGGAATTCGTCGAGCAACTCGTCAGGGGTGCTGTCGGTGAAGCGCAGATAGGCGGAGGTGAAATCTTCGTCGAGCACCGAAGCGTTCAGGAAGCGCGCCATTTGCTGCTTCTCGACGGGGTCGCGGGGGGCGGCGACGGCATGCCCGCGCCCGGAGAAAACTGCGCCGGTGATGCGACCGTCCAGCGCGGTCAAAAATCCCAGCTTGCCTTCGTCGAAGCTCAAGGTGGCGTCGCCCCGGCGCAGAGAGACGCGATTTTCGGCTTCGAGTCGATAGACGGCTGTGGGGTCGACGCGCAGGGCGCGCAGGGCGTCGTAAAGCTCGTGGGCATCGCGGGTGGTGGCCGCAGGAGTTGTGTTGACGGCTTGCGCGTTTACGCGGCACGGGCCGGCGTACGGCAAAAGACACAAACCCACGAGCAAGCTCCGCCTTACCCGCCGCACGATGGCGCAAGTGTAGTCACTTTCGGCAATACGGAACAAGCTCACGGACGATGCTCAGCCAGAGCGCATTAGAATGGTGAAATGCGACGATTGATGCTGCTGATGGGGTTAGACGCAGCTCGCGCCAAGATGGTGGTTCTGGCGGGCGCATTGGCGCTATGTTTTGCCGCTGGTTCGGCCTGCGCCGATACGATTGTCCTTAAGAATGGGCGCCGGATTACCGCCTCGAGCGTTGTCGAAGTCGGGGACAAGATCAAATATGAGACTTCGGCTGGCGAACTGAGCCTGCCAAAGTCCATCGTGGACCATATTGAAAAAGGCGGCACCGTGGCGATGCCTGGGGCGCCAGCGGGCGACGCCTCAAGTCTGGCCATTACTCCTCCAGCGATCCAATCTTCGGCAAGCGGCAACGAGATTACACAGCTTGCGGTACACGATGGGATGGTCGACCGCGCGTACATCGCCAAATTGGAAGGGCAGGCGCGCACGGGCGGCTCTTCGGCGGAAGCTCCCGCAGCGGTGGCGCATCATGCGGCGGCGATGTTCGAGTTGGCGCATCTAGACATGGAACGGGCGCTGGCCGATGAACGTACGGCTCTGACCTATGCGCCGCAGGAACCGGTCCTGCTGATGAACGTGGCGTACCTGCACTTGAAGCGCAGCGAGTACACGCAATCGCTCGATTATCTCGAACGCGCGCGCCGCGTGGCGCCAGACAATGCGGACATTCCGAAGCTGGCGGGCTGGTCCTACTACGGCATGAACAAGATGGAGCAGGCGGTGAATGAATGGAAACGTTCGCTGGCGCTGCGGCCGGATTCCGAAGTGCAGGCGGCCTTGGATAAGGCCATGCGCGACAAGCAGGAAGAAGAAAGCTACAAGGAGAACGAGAGCGCGCATTTTACGCTGAAGTACAGCGGGACGGCCGAGCCGGCGCTGGCGCGCGATGTGCTGCGCACTCTAGAGGTACATTTTGCGGCGATCGAATCGGAACTGAATTTTACGCCGCCCGATTCCATCGGCGTGATTCTTTATACGCAGCAGGCTTTTGCGGACATTACCAAAGCGCCGGGATGGGTTGGGGCGCTGAACGATGGACGTATCCGCGTCCCGGTGCAGGGTTTGAGTTCGATGACGCCGGAGCTCTCACGCGTACTGAAGCACGAGCTAACGCATAGCTTCGTCGGGCAGAAAACGCGCGGGCGCGCGCCCACATGGATTCAGGAAGGCTTGGCGCAATGGATGGAAGGGCAGCGCAGCAGCGAGAATGCGGCGTCGCTGGCGCAAATTTATAGCGATGGACATGCATCGCCGTTGGGGCGGCTCGAAGGCGGATGGATGAGTTTGAATGGCGATCAGGCGGCTTATGCGTATGCCTGGGCGCTGGCCAACATCGAATACATTGTGGAAACCGATGGCATGGGCGACGTTGAGCGCATACTGGACCGCATCGGCTCGGGCGAGGCTACGGAAGCTGCGCTACGGGATGTTTTGCATAGCGATTACGCAGACGTTTCGCAGTCGACTGCTGAATATCTACGCAAGAACTACATGCACTAAACTCCAAGCTGTAAAATCGGAACTCGGCGGTCCAGAGATGAAGAACCCGATCAGTCGATCAATACTCCCCGTCTTTTGCTCTTTTGTCTTACTGCGGGGGGGAATCGCCGCTAACGGGGAGACGGTGCACCACTAGCAGATCTCCCGCGAGGTCATCGAGAGCCGACTACGGCAGTACGCCGGCTTCAACCCCCAACGTGAGGCGACTCTCAAGAAAATGTTTGCGCAAGCTGGTTGCGACGGCCAACACCTTTCCGAACAGTCCGTAAAAGGATCGGATGTACCAAACGTCATCTGCGTGCTACCGGGCAGCTCCGATAGGGTCATCATCGTCGGTGCTCATTTTGGTCGAGAGCTCGACAGCGACGGCGTGGTGGATAATTGGAGCAGCGCGTCCCTGTTGCCCTCCTTGTACGAAGCGCTCAAAGAGCCGCCGCGAGCGCACACCCACATTTTCGTTTCACAGCCCTATGGACAAGCTGTCCGCAATGCACCTCGACGATTACTGCCAGACCTGCCGATTGATCACCGCGTATGTGGCTATCTTGGATCGGGTCGGGAATATCCCGCCGTCGCCGACTGCACACTGAAGAGTATTTTGTTCTTGCCGCGTAGGACTGCGGATTGGCGACGCCGTGCAGGGTGTTGCTACGAAAGATTTGGTTCAAAGGCTTGAGCGGTGCTACGTCGTTTGCAGCATGGCTGCCAGTAACGTGGCGCGTTCGGCCAATCCACGTATAACTATGCATTCTTTCGGAGAGTGCGCGCCGTCGCCGACGGCGCCCAGACCATCGAGTGTGGGTGCGCCTAAGGCCGCTGTGAGGTTGCCGTCGGAGCCGCCGCCTGCGCAGCATTCGCCTAGTTCGATGCTGATCTCGGCTGCAATTGTTTTGGCTTGCGCAAACAGGGCGGCGCTCATTTTTCGTTCTAGAGGTGGGCGATCGAAACCTCCATGGATTTCGAGTTTTGCTTTGCGGTTGAACGGGGGCAATGCGTGCAAACGTTTTTCGAGCTTGCGCATGTCTGCAATGCTGATAGCGCGCAAATCGAAAACTGCGCGGGCGCGATCGGCGATTACGTTTGTGCGCGTGCCGCCTTCGACGATGCCCGCGTTTACGCTGACGCCGCGCTTTAGATCGTTCCATTTCTCGATGTGCGAAATTTGTCGGGCTAGTTCATGAATGGCGTTCAC
>JBEKVU010000049.1:0-14191 GCA_049513775.1 Candidatus Acidiferrum sp. | reverse complement strand
ACACGGCAACTTTGTTGAACGGTGGCCGCGTACTGCTGGCCGGCGGCGGCGGAACGAATACCGCGGAAATTTTTGATCCCGTGGCGGAGACCTTTACGCCGACCGGATCGCTGAACACGCAGCGGGAAGTGGCGGCAGCGACAAAGTTGAACAACGGAACCGTGCTGATCACCGGGGGTCTGGACGATGCGACGGGATATTTGAGCAGTGCGGAGATTTACGATCCGTCGAAGGGCGCGTTCCAATTTACCGGAAGTATGAACCTGACGCGCGATCTTGAGACCGCGACACTTTTGAATGATGGCATGGTGCTCATAGCCGGCGGCTTGGCAAACGCTATCGCCAGCGCGACGGCGGAAATCTACAATCCGGTTACGAAACAATTTACCCTGACCGGGAACATGGCAAACGCCAGATTCCGGCACACGGCCACATTGCTGAGCGACGGAACGGTGTTGATGGCGGGCGGCGCGGTGGGCACCTCGGGAGCGACGCCCGCGGCAGAAACCTACGATCCGGTCGCCGGGACGTTTAGTGCGACGGGTTCTCTGAGCAGCGCGACGAGCAGCCAAACCGCAACCAGGCTGAACAATGGAACGGTGCTGGTGGCCGGGGGAAGTGGCGCGAGCCAGAACGTAATGACCAGCGCCCAGATTTACCAACCGGGGCCGCTGACGCCCGTGGGGTTAACGGCGATTGCCGTGGCACCGGAGAACCGCACGATTTCGCCGGGAAATTATCAGCGGTTTGTGGCCACGGGAACGGTGGGTTCCGGCTTGCAGCAGTTGGCGTCGGCGACCTCGAGCGTTTCAAATGCCACGATGGCGATGATCGGAAACGATGCAACGAATTCGGGTAGGGCGGCGGCGCTGGGCTCGCCGACGATCCCTACGCAGGTAACGATCACGGCGACCGATGGCACCGTTAGCGGGATGGCGACGTGGAATGTCCGCCCTGCGGGGTTTGTTTCGACCGCAAGCATGCACTACGCGCGCAATTTTTTCACGGCTACACTTTTGTTGAGCGGGAACGTACTAGTGGCATCCGGGGGCACGGTCGCTCCGTCTCCCGCGCAACCAGCAGAGATTTATTCGCCGGCTACCGGGACGTTTGCCGTAACCGGAACTCCGGCGGTTTCGCACGAGTCTGGTTCGCAGACGTTGCTGCGTGATGGAACAGTTTTGCTCGCGGGCGGCTCGAGCGCCTCCGGCGGTGGGGGTGCTCTAGCCGCTGCCGAGGTATTCGACCCGGCAACGGGACTTTTCAGCGCGGTGGGAAATCTGAATGTAGCGAGATACAACCACACCGCTACGGTATTGCCCAATGGCATGGTGCTGATCGCGGGAGGACAATTCACCGCTAGCAACGAACTGGCCAGCGCCGAGCTGTACGATCCGGTGGCCAAAACGTTTTCGCTGACCAACGGCCTGAACATTGCGCGCGCGGGGCAAACGGCGACCACGCTTGACGACGGAACAGTTTTGTTCGCGGGAGGCCAGACCGTGGGCGGGAGTCTTGTGGCGCCCGCGGAGATTTACGATCCGAGCCAGGGAACTTTCTCGCTTACTGGAAGCTTGTCAACGACGCGGGAGTTTCATACCGCGACATTGCTGAAAGGCGGAAAGGTATTGATTGTAGGTGGAAACACGAATGCAACTTCGGCCTCGTCGAGTGTGGAGTTGTATGACCCGGCGGCAGGCACCTTCAGCGCCACTGGGAGCCTGACCACTGGGCGCAGCTCCATTACCGCGACGCTATTGAACAGCGGAAAGGTTTTGGTGGCTGGAGGGCTGTCACCGACGGCTGCGCTCGCCAGCACGGAGATTTATGATCCAGTGACCGGAACGTTTTCGCCCGGAAGTAATTTGGTGACGGCGCGAGGACTTTATGCAGCGGCACGGTTAAGCAGCGGCATGGTGTTGATTATGGGCGGAGCGAACCAGACCGTGTTAAGTAGTGCGGAATTGTATTAAATCTCCGAACGTTGCATGCCTTTGCAAAGTAGGGTTGGAGATTTTTTCGCTGGTGGTGGAGAATGCTGGCGATGGCATCGACGCGCCGACACTTTGTTAAGGGACTTTCCCTCGCCGCAGTTGCAGCGGCGCTGCCGCTCCGCGGGGCCGATAAGCGGCTGCCGATTGCGTTTTCCACGCTGGCTTGTCCGCAGTGGGACTGGACGAAAATCCTGGATTACGCGGCGGCGCACGAATTTGCCGCCATCGAATTGCGCGGACTGCAAGGCAATCTCGATCTGCCTTCGCATCGGGTGTTCGACGCTTCGCAAATTACGCAGACCGAACGCGACATTATCGCGCACGGGTTACGCATTGCGTGCGTCAGCAGCTCGGCGCACATGGACGAGTGCGAAGAAGCGGCGCGCGCGAAACAATCGTCGGACGCTAAACGATGTATTGATTTGGCAGCCGCGCTCCATGCACCTTACGTTCGCGTGTTTGGCACAAATCCGGGCAGCGGTAACCCGTTGGTACTGGACGACCAGGTCAAATCGCGCGTGGCCGCCAATTTGAAAGAGGTTGGCGAGTATGCCGGGACGCGTGGCGTTACCGTGCTGATCGAATCACACGATAACCTCGTGACATCACCCGTTCTAAGCGACGTGCTGCAGCGCGCCAACTCGAAACACGTTGCGCTGCTCTGGGACGCTTATCACACCTTCGCGGAAGGCGGTGAGCAGCCGGAATTCACCGTCGCGCAACTCGGCAAGTGGATTCGCCACACGCACCTGAAAGACTCCGTGATCACCAGCGACGGACGGAAGTATGTGCTGACCGGACAGGGAGACGTACCCATTCGGCGCCAGATTCGCGCGCTGCAACGCATCGGCTATCAAGGCTATTTTTGCTTTGAGTGGGAAAAAGTGTGGCATCCGGATTTGACGGACCCGGAAATCGCGGTGGCGGATTACGCTCGCGTGATTTCCGGCTACCTGCGCGAGACAACATGAAACTGCCCCGCGCAGCCCTTTTTCTAACGGTTTTTCTGGCGCTATCGCTCACTCTTGCGGCAACCGCTCGCGCCCAGCAAGATAAAACTCTTGCCGAACGCCTGGGCTACGCGAAGGACGCCAGGTTGCTGATTGTTCACGATGATGATTTGGGATTTTCGCATTCCGTGAATGCCGCCGCCATCGCGGCTCTTGAATCCGGCGCGATTACCTCAGCGAGCATCATGGTTCCGTGCCCGTGGTTCCCTGAAATTGCCGCATACGCCAAAGCGCATCCCGATGCTGATTTCGGACTGCACTTAACGATGACCAGCGAGCGCGTGTACGTGAGGTGGGGTCCGGTGGCCTCGCGCGATACGGTGGCCAGTCTGGTGGACGCGAATGGCTATTTGCGGCAGGACTGGTCGGATGCCGCGCAAATCAATCCGCAAGAGGTGGAACGCGAACTGCGCGCGCAGGTGCAAAAAGCTCTCGCTATGGGCGTGCATCCCACGCATCTGGACTCGCACCAATACCGGCTGTTCGAGAACGGAGAGAAAATCTTCGCAGCGGCCGTGCGCGTGGCGCACGACTATAACTTGCCGCTACTGATTCCCAAAGAATGGGTGGACGAGCATCCGTATTTGAAATCTCGCGCCGGCCCAAATGATATTTTGCTCGATCACGTGGTGAGCATTGAGGCCACCGTGCCGCCTTCCGGTTGGAATGATTTTTACATCGCGGCGCTGAGAAATCTGCAACCGGGGCTGACCGAGTTCATCGTGCACCTGGGCTATGACAACGATGAGATGCGCGCCATGACCCGCGAACGCGATTCCTGGGGCGCCGCATGGCGTCAGCGTGATTTTGATTTTTTCACCGGCACGGAATTTCGTAAGCTGCTGGCGCAGGAAAACATCAAGCTGATTACCTGGCGGGAATTGGGCCAGCTCGCCATCGACAAGAATTGAGGCTGCGCTAAATATGGCCAGACACCATTTTTTCTTGAAGCTGATCTCTCCCCGCGCCACCTTTCCGGCGGATATGATGGAGCGCGAAAAAGAGTTGCTGCAAGGGCATTCGCGCCACATGGCAGCGCAATTTGCCGCGGGCAAGGTGCTGGTTTATGGGCCGGTGATGGCCGTCAGCGGCGCGTCTGGCGCTGCAGTGTGGGAGGTTGCGGATGAAGCCGAAGCGCGCGGATTGGTGGAGGCCGATCCGTGGGTTTCCGGCAGCATGGTTACGTTCGAGTTGAGCGCCATGCGCGTTTCCGGCGCGCAGTCTTCGCGCGCGCGTGGTGCGTAGCATGAGCCGGGACCTTACACGGCGCGACTTTCTCGGCTCGACGCTGCTGGCGTCCGGCGCAGCGCTGCTCGACGGACTTTCTCCGGCGCAACTCTTGGCGGCGCGCGCGCAAACTCCGAATACGACACCAAAGAAATCGAACGACGACTGGACAGGCTTTGGCGGCGTCGGCGAATACAGCGTTTCCAATGGCAATACGCTCGAGGTGCTTCAGGCCGGCCACAAAATGCGCGACGGCGCGTACTCTCCTCTGCCCGCGGACACCATCGACACCGGTGAACTTTTCGATTGCGTGATCGTCGGCGGCGGAATCAGCGGCTTGGCCGCGGCGCTGTTTTTCCTGCGGCAGGCGGGACCCGGACAAACTTGTCTGATTCTCGAGAATCATCCGATCTTCGGCGGTGAAGCCAAGCAGAACGCTTTCGAGGTGGATGGCAAGCGGCTGATCGCCCATCAAGGCTCCGCGATTTATCTGGTTCCTTATCCGCACAGTTTTATGGCGCGATTTTACGATTCGATTGGCCTTCACACACCGAAACTCTCGTATCAAAAATGGTCCGGGGCACAACCGGAAATGACCCTGGGGCGCACACCTTACGACTCCGCGGGTCTAGCTACGGGGCAGTATGGATTTTGGTTTGGCGCAAAATTCGGCCACCAGCCTGGCCTGTGGCTGATCGACCCGGTGGGCAAAGAGATGCGCGGTGCGCCGACCACGGAAACAACGCGCAAGGAATTGGCGCGCTGGTTTTCGGGAAAGGCCGCGGAGGAGGCTAAGTTTGCGCCGCCAAAATACGAGGGCGACGAAGTTTCGCGCGCGCTCGATGCCATCTCGCTCGAGCAACATTTTATCGAGTGCTTCGGCCTAAGCCAGGAAACCATTCGCACCTTTCTTTCGCCGGTCGAGGGCGGCGGCTCGGGCTTGGGGCCGGACGCGCTTTCCGCTTACTGCGATTACGCCGCGGATTTGCTGCATCCGCTCGACGATGGCTCGGGCGAAAGCGTAGAAATGTTTCCCGGCGGGAATACCACGATCGCGCGGCTGATGGTGAAGGCGCTGATTCCCACGGCCATCGATGGTCCGAACACCGCGGAAGCGGTGAGCCGCAACACCGTGAATTTCGCGGCGCTCGATGCGCCCGACTCGTCCGCCCGCGTGCGGCTTTCGGCCACGGTGGTGGATGTGCATCACAGCGCGTTTGGCGCGGAGGCTCGGCCAACCCCTCGTGACGCAGAACAATCGGACTACGTTTCCATCGCGTACGCGAAAGACGGCAAAGTTTTTCGTCTAAGGGCCCGCAGCGCAGTGATGGCCGGCGGAAGCTGGACGGCAAAGCACATCATCAGCGATCTTCCCCCCGCGCAGCGCAACGCTTACGCGCAGTTTTATCGTTCGCCATGCATGATGGCCAACGTCGCGCTGCGCAACTGGCGCGCGCTTTACAAAATGGGTATCAGCGGCTGCCGCTGGTTCGAGGGCACGGGAAATTATATGGACGTGCGGCGCCAAGCCACCGTGGGAAACGATGACTCGACGATCAGTCCCGACTCGCCGGTGGTGCTCTCCGTAAAAGTGCTCTACGCATATCCCGGCATGTCCACCGAGGATCAAGGCCATCGTGGCCGCGCGGAAATGCTCACGACTTCGTTTCGCGAATACGAGCAGCGCATCCGCGAGCAGTTCACCGCGATGTTTGCGCACGCCGGATTCGACGACCACCGCGACATCGCCGGCATCGTGCTCAACCGCTGGGGCCACGCCTACTTGAATCCGCAGCCGGGATTTTTCTTCGGCAAGAATGGCCAGCCCGCGCCGCGCGAAACCTTACGCAGCGCGCCGTTCGGACGCATCGCCTTCGCCAACACGGATCTAGCCGGCGCGATGGATCATCGCTACTCCATCCTTGAGGCGCGGCGCGCAGTGTCGCAACTTCTGGATCAGGTTCTGACGTCGTAAGGAAATTCCGAGGAAATAAACACCCGCCTCTAGCTACGTAAACATTCTTCCGGGCGCAAAAACATTGCGTGGATCGAAGGAGGCCTTCAGGCGGCGCATGGCCGAAGCATCCGGGCGCTCCGGGCCGAAGACGTTTATCCTGCGCTTCAGAGCCGCCGGTGCGAATTGGATGAACGCGGTGGCAGATTGCTTCGCGCACAAAGCGAATATGGAATCGCACGCTTTCGACAACTCAAAAAAAGCCTGCTCCGTTAAGCCCGTGCCCATTTCCATCACGTCTTGCTGAGTGAGCGCCCCTGCGGCTACCGCGGCCGAGAGACAATACGAAGGATCCGTCGGCAGCAACGCGAAATACGCCGAGCCGACACCGCGCGCGCAGAAAGCGTGCGGCAAATTCCATTTCAGGGCAATCTCCGCCAGACCAGTGAAAAGCTCCGGCAGCTTCGCGGGCAGCAGCGCAATCTTGAAAATCGTGGCCCCGCGAGACGCGTTCTGCAGAAAGCGCGCAACCCCCGAGATCAGCGCGTTGAGCGTCGCGGCTTCGCCGCTCGTGTCACTCGCTGAATCTGACGCTGCGGATTGCAACGCGTGCGTAGCCACAGCGCCGGCAGATTCCGAAAGCTGCGTCATCGCGGCAACGTAACGCGCACGCAGTTCGGGGGTCCCGTGAAAGGAGACCACCACATTCCACTCCGAACAAGAGAACCACGATCCGAGCCGTGCCGCCTGCCCTTCCCATGAACGCGGAAGGTAATCAGCGAACCGCTTGCTCAATTCCGGGCTCAGCAATTCTACAGCATCGGGCGTAAACGGTGACCTCGCAATATTTTGCCGGAACGCGACCGCCGACTTTGCATCGGCAAATGCCGCGACAAACATTTCCGCCCGCGATTCGGCCGAGGCCAGCAACGGAAACGTGCGAAAGTTGAGCCGCGTGATGATCGCGAGCGTGCCCAGTGAGCCGATCAGTAATTTGTGAAGATCGTATCCGGTAACATTCTTAACGACGCGCCCGCCACTCTTGCAGCGCGCGCCGATTCCGTCAATAAATTCTGCGCCGATCAAGAAGTCGCGCGCCGTGCCAAAAAACTGCCGCAGATGGGAATCCACGCCCGAGGCAATCGTACCCGCGACGGTAGAGGGCACTCCAAATCCTTGCGGCAACGGCAGAAATTGCTTTTGCGGCGTCAGCGCGGCGTTGATCGATTGCAGCGTGCAGCCCGCATCGACGCTCAGCGTCAAATCGCCCGGATCATAGTGCGCGATTTGATTGAGCGCAGTCATGTCCAGCGCGATGTCATAGCGCGCCGGTGGCATTCCAATGCCCATCTTGCTGCGACTGCCCACGGGGACGACGGCGAGATTTTCCGCGAGCGCAAAACGCACAATTTCCGCCGCTTCTTCAGCGCTCGCTGGTTTCGCGACTGCGCGCGGCGCCAGCTCGTCAACGGCGTAGCCCGCGAGCGCGGCCGCATCACCGCGCACACGGCTGGCATCCAGAATAGAGGCCAAACGTTCCGCAAGATTTGTCGATGTGACCGGCATTTGATGTTCAGCTAAGGTTTGGCAACCAAGGGTTCGGGCTTTGCAGAGCTCGCACCGTTCGGGGCTGCTGCGGAGCTTGCTTCGTTTTGCGGCGGCGGCGACAACGGCGCCCCATGCACACCGGTATGCCGCACGCGAATCTCCCCGCAACCCTTCCCCAGCGGAAAAATCTTCGCAGGATTCAGCGACGCGTTCGGATTAAACGCATCGTGGACCCGCCGCATCAACGCAAAGTCATCATCGGAAAAAATTAACGGCATCAGTTCGGATTTTTCCATCCCCACGCCATGTTCGCCCGTCAACGAACCGCCCACCTCCACACAATAACGAATAATTTCATTCGCCGCCGCCAAAGCGGCTTCGAGCTTGCCAGGCGTGCGCGGATCATAGAGCACCAGCGGATGCAGGTTGCCATCGCCGGCGTGAAAAATATTTCCGATCCGCAAATCGTAAGCCTTGCCAATTTCATAAATCCGCCGCAGCGTCTGCGGAAGCCTCGAGCGCGGAATCACGCCATCTAGCACGTAGTTGCACGGCGCAATGCGCCCCAACGCACCGAAAGCATTCTTCCGGCCCTTCCAGAAAAGATCGCGTTCATGCCCATCGCGCGCCAGGCGTACCTCCCGTGCATGATGCGCCAGGCACACTTCTTCAATCGCCGCAGCCTGCGCCTCCACCGATTCCCGCAGCCCTTCAATCTCCAGCAGAATCACCGCAGCGCTGTCCATCGGAAATCCGGCGTGCACATAATCCTCGATCACGCGCAGCGTCCAGCCGTCCATCATCTCGCAGGCCGCGGGGGTGATGGCACGCGCGGTAATATCCGCCACCGTTTCTGAAGCGTCATCAATCGAATCGAAAATCGCCAGCAGCGTTTTCACCGCTTCCGGTTTCCGGCACAGCCGCACAGTAATTTCCGTCACCAGCGCCAGCGTGCCTTCCGAGCCCACAAACAGTCCGCAAAGGTCGTAACCCGCTGCGTCCCCGTGCGGATTGCCAATGCGCAAAATCTCTCCGTCCGGCATTACGAGCTCGAGCGCGACAACGTGATTCGTCGTCACGCCGTACGCCAAAGTGTGCGGACCGCCGGAATTTTCCGAAACGTTGCCGCCGATAGTGCACGATTTCTGGCTCGAAGGATCGGGCGCAAAATACAATCCAGCGTGCTCCACAGCGCGCGTCAGCTCGGCGTTCACCAGTCCGGGTTGCACCACCGCGCGAAGATTTTCGTAGTCCACGCTAAGAACGCGATTCATGCGCGCAAAAACAATCATCAGCCCGCCAGCGCGCGCAATCGCTCCGCCGGAAAGTCCCGTGCCCGCACCCCGTCCGACAATCGGCACATCATATTTGTTGGCGATTTTTACGATGGCCGAGACGTGTTGCGTCGTCGAAGGGAAAACCACCGCATCCGGCAAGGATTTTTCGATCGATCCGTCGTACTCATACATCAGCAATTCTTCCGGCAGAGACAACACCGCGGCGGGCCCGAGGAGAGCTTTCAGTTCGCGCAGCAGATCGCTAATCATGCACAAGCCCCTGTTGCCACTATAGTGAGACTGCCCTCAAATACGCAACGACGGACAGGCAACGATGGATACGCGGCGACAGATACGCAACGGTCTGCTGCAGAAATCGCCGCAACCTATGTTAGTGTGATTTCGAGCCCGGAAACAGAGCGAGAGATGCCCAAACCGAAAGTGTTTGCCACGCGCCCGCTATTCCCTGACGCGCGCGCTATCCTTGATGCCACCTGCGACGTGGAGTATTTTCCCCCGGGAGAATCCCTTTCGCGTCCGGACTTGCTGCGGCGCGTGAAAGATAAAGAAGGCCTGGTCTGCCTGCTCACCGATCCCGTCAATGAAGAACTGCTGCGCAACGCTCCAAAACTGCGCATCGCGTCGAACGTGGCCGTCGGTTTCGACAACATCGATCTCGCGGCGTGTACCAAACGCGGCGTAGTGGCCACCAACACGCCTGGTGTGCTCGACGAAACCACGGCCGATTTTGCCTGGGCGCTGATGATGACCGTCGCGCGACGCATTCCTGAAGGCGAAGCCCTCGCGCGCTCCGGAAAATGGACCGGCTGGGACCTCGATCAGCTTGTCGGCACCGACGTTTGGGGCAAGACGCTCGGTGTCGTCGGCTTCGGCCGCATCGGGCGCGCCATGGCGCGGCGCGCCGGCGGATTCAAAATGAAAGTGCTGTATCACGACGCCACGCGTGTAGCCGAAGACGTGGAGCAAGAACTGAAAGCCGAGTTTCGCGACTTCAATTCCCTGCTCGCCGAATCCGATTTTGTCAGCGTGCACGTACCGCTGACGCCGGACACACGCGCTATGCTCAGCGGGCCAAAACTTTTTCGCATGAAACCGACGGCGTTTTTGATTAATACCTCGCGCGGCCCAGTGGTGGATGAAAATGGTCTGGTCGCAGCGCTCGAGGCCGGCAAGATCGCCGGCGCGGCGCTGGACGTCTACGAAAACGAGCCGTTTATTTTGCCGGGCTTGAAGCGCAACAACGTGGTGCTCGCTCCGCACATCGCGTCGGCATCGCTTGAAACGCGCACCAAAATGGCCTGCATCGCGGCGGAAAACATGACCGCGCTGTTTCGCGGGCGGCGTCCGCCGAACATACTGAATCCCGAAGTGCTGCAGAACAATTGCGCGCCCAAGTGAGCGCTTGGCTGTAAGGCTGGTTATGGCTGACCTAAAGCAGATGGCCTTGCAAATTTTCCACGAAACAATGAAAGCGATCGATATTCCCGCTACCATGCGGCGCAAGCTGCGCGTATCCGGCGCCGCGCTGCACTGCGGCGAAGCGCACATCGACCTCGCGCAATTCGATCGGATATTGGTCGTAGCGCTCGGCAAAGCGTCCCGCGCCATGGTCGCAGGTCTAAGAGGCGTACTTCCGAGCGATCTGTCGCTTGAAGGCATTGTGGTGACGCCTTCGAGCAACGAAAGCCAAACCGATCCGCGATGCGGATGGCGATATTTTGTTGCTGGGCATCCTGTGCCGGATGCCGAGAGTTGGAATTCCGCCGCCGCGATTCTTGATTTACTGAAGACTTGTAACGAGCGTACGCTGGTTTTCTTTTTACTGTCCGGCGGCGGCTCCGCGCTGATGGAGTTACCGCTGAATCCCGCGCAAACTTTGGCCGATGTGCAGCAAGTGAATCGCGCGCTGGTCACCTGCGGCGCGCCAATTCACGACATCAACACGGTGCGCAAACATTTGTCGGCCGTGAAGGGCGGGCGGTTGGCCGTTGCCGCGGGGCGCGCCACGAAAATCACCTTAGCGGTCAGCGATGTGCCCGCGGGCAAAGAATCGGCGCTCGCTTCGGGACCCACGATTGCCGATCCCACCACAATTACCGATTTTTGGCGCGTCGTTCGCGACTACGCGCTGGAGGCGACATTTCCCGCCTCGGTCACCACGTGGCTGGCCGATGGCGCGATGCCCGAGACGCCTAAGGAAAAGCACGGAGCATTCAGAAACGCGCATTTCTTTCGCATGCTCGGGATGGATGATCTTTTCCATCCCGCGCACCATGCCGCCGAATCGCTGGGTTGTATCGCCTGTTGCGACAACGTCACCGACGATTGGCCGGTCGGGAAGGCCGCCGATTTTTTGCTTCGGCAACTCGAGGACCTGCGAAACGCGCATCCTGGCCGGCGCGCAGCGGTGATCGCCGACGGCGAAGTGAGTTCGCCGGTAACCGGAGATGGCGTCGGCGGACGAAATTCCGCGTTCGTCCTGGCCTGCGTGCCAAAAATCGCCGGTAAACGAATCGCGGTGCTCAGCGCGGGCACCGATGGAGTCGACGGCAACAGCGCCGCGGCTGGCGCCGTAGCCGATGGCGACACGCTCGCGCGCGGAGTCGGCGCAAATATGGACGCGGCGGAATATTTTCGCCGCAGCAACGCGCATGCCTACTTTGCAGGCCTCAGCGATGCCATCGTAATCGGTCCCACCGGAAATAACTTGCGCGATTTGCGGATTTTGCTCGCCGAACCATCTTAGAGGAACCAGTCAGCGCTGAGGCGGAAGAATTTGCCAGCTTTTTGCCGGCGCTTCTTGCTGATAGCGCGTTTCCCGTAGAAAACCTCGGGCGTAATTCCCTCCAAGCTGAAGAGCTTCCGAAGGTCTTTTGCGTCAGATCGCAGACTTCCATCAGATGCTGAAGCACTTGGCGCGGTCTGGCCTTACGGATCGGGTAACGACGTTCCTCGAGTTCGTCGAGTCGCAACCATTCAGCGGTGAGGCGCTCACATTCCTCATCCGTACGAATCACGCGCGGCCGGGTCTAGCCGAGTAAATCACGCGAGCGGCTGACATTCACAACCGGGGGTGTTCGCGCTCACCATGTCCCATCAAGTCTAGCAGCTTTGGTATTTCCAGTTGCGCTGCTTGCCCTCAGAGATCCACGCGGTCGCCGTGGCGATGCGTTTGTCACGCGTTTCCCGGCGCTTCGCATCGATGATCCATTCGAGATATTCACGTTTGCAGCTTGGGCTGAAGGCGGCGAATGCCGCCGAGGCTTTTTTGTTTTTCTGCAAGGCGCGCGCGAATTCCGCGGGCATCTTGAGTGCCGGCTTTTTCGGTTTCACCACTTTGTTTCGCGCCGCGATGGGGCTGGTGTATTCGCCGCGATCGACGAAACCCGCAGCCTGGCGGATCCAGCCGAGCATCTGCTTGTCTGACGGCAGGTTTTTTACATCTTTAATGCGGCCAAGCGAGCCCATGCCGTCGCCGCGCACCACCTTGGCCGCGCGCAGAACCGCGCCGATTTCCAAGCCCCAGAAGCCGAAACTGCAGTGTTCTTTGAACGCCGACATGTTGCCAAGAATCACGCCGCGATACTCGAAAAATGGGCGGCTCCACTTGATGGTTTCTTGGACCTCCGGGCATGCCGCGTGCACCAGTTCGCGCAGGTGCGCCAGGATGGGCTGCGCGTACGGGCGGGCTTTTTCAAGATAGGCGTCTACTTGGGGATTGAAGTTTGCGACGGCCATGCGTTTTACTCCAGCGTAGATTTTTGGCGATGATAGCTGAAAAACCGTGGCAGCAGAAAGCACCGAAAACGGATTCGCATATCTTGCGCTCGAGACGACGCGTCTTGGCGAAAATGAGCGCTAGCCGGGCTTAAAAGCCCGGCGCCTAGACGAGCCAGGCCACGCTTGGCTATTGATTGGCTGACTGATCTTTTGCAGCCGGCAGGCGCGATTCGATGGCCTTCAGGCGGTCGTTCATTTCCTTGGTTAGGCGCTCGATGCGTTCGAGGCGCTCGGTATTTTCCGCAGCCTCTTTGCTGGCCGAGGTGGCGGGGGAATCGTCGTCATCATCCCCATTGTTGTGGGCGGACTTGGCGCCGGGTTTACTTTGAATATGCGAAATTTGTGCCTTGATGATAGGCACCATTTCGATGCTCAAGTCCTTGGCGGAGAGCAGCGCTTCGAGTGCGGGAATCGCGGCAGGATCGCCGCGAAAGCCGAGCGCGTGGATGGCGGCAAGACGAATGGAAAAGTGCGGTTCGGAAAGATAGGTGGTGAGCAACTGAGTAATCGCCGGATTATCCTTATCGAGTTGGCCGAGGCTGCTGATGGCCGCCGCGCGCGCGGGCACCGGCTTGCCCAGGGCCACCCATTCGCGGAGCAGGGGCACGGCCTGGTCGTCTCCGAGCGGGCCGAGCGCGCGCAACGCGGCGTTGCGCAGAAAATCATCGGGAGAATCGCCGGCAACCGCGGCGGTGAGCGTCGCAAGCGCGGTGGGCGTCTTCAGGTGGCCCAGCGCTTCAAGGGCCGCGGCGCGCGCGCGGTACGATTTGTCATCCTTGGCGACGGCTTCAAGTCTCGCGGCCACCGCGGGGTCATGATCGCCATCCAGGGCGGCTACAATGTGATTGCGATCCAGAAATCCATCGCCTCGAACGGAGGACTCGGATTGATCGAGCGCCGCGAGCAACAAATGGGCCGCCAGCGGGGTGTCCACGCGGCCGAGCGCTTCGGTGGCGATGATGCGCAGCCCCAAGGCTTGGTCGTGCAACACGGCGTAGCCCAGGGCGTTGACGGCTTCGTCGTCCTTGGTCATTTTCGCCAGCGCCGTGACGGCATCGGCGCGGTCTGCAAGTTCGCTGGCATTCTTTAGTTGATAGAGCCATTCCTTCTTTTCTTTTTGAAAATCGGCGGATTTCAGAATGTGGTCGCCCTTGTCGAAAAGCACCATGAGCGGCGCGGAGTCCGAGGGCAACAGGAAAACGTCAGTGTCTTTGTCGCCGTCCTTGCCCATCACCAGAGGATAGAGCCTCGGCCCGCTCGCGGTAGTGATTTCCACATCGACGGGAACACGGAAGACGCCCATGCGTCCCTTTTGCACTTGCGTTTGTTTCACGGTGAGCGCGATCTGGTGTTTCGTGTCGTTGTACACGTAGCTGATAT
>JBEKVU010000048.1:0-14327 GCA_049513775.1 Candidatus Acidiferrum sp. | reverse complement strand
CGCCGCTATCGCAAATGAGCCCGGAAGAACGCTTGATGGCGGATTTCCTGGGCACCGGAGTGACCGTAGGACCGCATCCGCTGGCGTATCATCGCGCCGCGCTGCGACTGGCCGGTGTGCGTGCGGCGGTGGAATTGCCAAAATTGCCTGATGGCATGCGCGTGCGCGTGGCCGGAGCGGTGATTGCGCGGCAACGGCCGGGAACCGCGAAAGGTTTCGTGTTTTTAAGTTTGGAAGATGAAACGGGCATTGCCAACGCCATCATCACGCCGCAGATTTTCGATAAAGATCGCACCGCGGTCGTCCATCATCCGTATTTGCTGATCGAGGGGCGGTTGCAGAATCAGGAGAATGTCACGTCCGTAAAAGTGGAACGGATCGAAGCCCTGACGGTGACTCGTGCCGAGACCGGGTCACATGATTTTCATTGATCGAAACGCGAGCCTTGGTAGCACAGGCGCTCTTGCCTGTGCTACCAAATCGCAGCGACGCTGAAGCGGCACAGGCAAGAGTGCCTGTGCTACTTAAAAGCTTAAGACGCCAAGCCCAAGTCGCCTTGTGATGCCGCCGCATGAGTCGCAGGAGGCGGAACAAGCACATCCTCGGTCATCCGGCGATCATTCCATTTGGCGCGTTGCACTTGCTTAGCGAGATGCAGTTTCTTGAGAATCCAGATGCCGTACCAGTTCAGGTCGATCTCATACCAACGCAGCCCGTGCCGCGCGGAAGTCGGATGCGCGTGATGATTGTTGTGCCAGCCTTCGCCGAAGGTCAGCATGGCCACCACGAAATTGTTGGTGGAGGTATCGCGCGTCACAAAGCGGCGCGAGCCCCACACGTGCGTGGCCGAATTCACCAGCCACGTGGCATGCAATCCCAGCGTGGTGCGCAGGAAAATTCCCCACAGCACGCAAGAAACGCCGCCATGCACGCCGCCGCCGAACGCCGCGCCAAAGGCATACAAAAGCCCGGCGACCAGAATAATCGGCACATAATGAAACTTGGTAATCCAAACGTGAAATTTATCCTTGGCGAGGTCCGGAACGTAGCGCGCTAGCGTCGATGTATCGTGGTGCATAGACTTGCCGACCAGCAGCCAGCCGATATGCGCCCACCACTTGCCGTCGCGCGGTGAATGCGGATCGCCATCGCGATCGGAAAATTGATGATGAATGCGGTGCGTGGCCACCCAGAAAATCGGGCCGCCTTCGAGCGCCAGCGTGGCGCAAACCGTCAAGAAATACTCAATCCACTTGGGAGTCTTGTAGCCGCGATGCGTCAGCAGGCGGTGGTAGCCCATGCCGATGCCCCAACTGCCGGACATCCACCACAGCAGCAGCGAAACGAAAAGCGCCTTCCAGGTGAAGAAAAACAGCGCGACCACCGCGCCAATGTGGAAGAGCGCCATCACCGAGGTGGTGACCCAGTTTATGGACTTCTCACCGGGCACTCTTCTTTGCAAAGCATCGAGTTCCATGGGCATACATATCCTTTTTCTACCTCGACGTCCGAAGAAGCGAAGCGGAATGTAAATCGAAAAAAGCGGGTACCGCGAGGTAATCGCCGACACTCAAATCATCACTCAGATGCGTGCGGCTGACAAGATAAATCGCAGTTGTGCGGTGTCTAATCGGCAGCAGGGGGGCAAAGGCTTTTTAACACGAAGGTGCTAACGGAATTGCGTAGCCAGAGAGAGAAATCTCGAACCAGGAATCCCGCACTAAAAAATCCCTTGCCAAAAATCCCGACTAAAAATCGTCGTCGCGCTTTGGGGTGTACAGATTGCGCGTAGGTTTGGGCGAATGCGTCTCGCGAAAATCATCCAGCTCAGCGCCGGTGATCTGGTAATGAACGGGCGCTACCGGCGGAGTCGCACCGGATAGTTCGGTGCGCAGGCGCAGCGAACAAATATTTGGTCCATCCTGATAGCGGGCCCGGTGGGATGAGAAGGCGGCGATTTCGATGGACAGCGTGAACTCACGCTGTGCGGTTCCTTCGCGGACGTTGAACGTATATTCCCGGGAGAGCGGCGTCGATTGGAATCCAACGTATTGCACGACCGTCGACGGATTCATCGGCGAGCCGGGGTTTCCGGTTCGGCAGGCACAGCGACCCTCTCCGGCTGCGGCGAAAATTTCCCCGCCAGCCAGGCAGCTACGAGTCCAACCAGAATCCAGGGAAGAACGGACATTGTGACCTCTTCAACCTAATTTGCACTTTTGCTACGCCGTGATTTTCTGAAGCGGCCCGCATGGCGAGCCCGCACGGTTGAATTTGATTCGGCGCGCCTTGCGATGGTCAACGGACTTTTTCTTGTGTATGCCCACACTGCGCTCATGCAACGCGGGTGTCAAGGCGCTCCCCGGCCAACACGCACGCAGTTTGCGCAATCCGCACTGGCGGACTGGACTGGTGGACATGGAAGGCGTGCTTTCGTAGACTCGCGGTAGCCGCCTGTGAACAAGGTTTTTATGAACGCACGCCACGGCAAAATTCGGCGCATTTCGCTACCGCGCGGCGCAATTTTATTCGCAGCGCTGCTCTCGTGGCTTCCGGGATTCTCTGCCGGCGCGCCGCAGGTCGCGGATGCCCGCAACCCCACTGAAGACAATCCATTTTCGATCGCAGCGGGCAAGGTGGTCGTGCTGATTTTTGTACGTACCGATTGCCCGATTGCGAATCGCTACGCGCCGGAAATAGCGCGGCTCAGCGTGGCGCATGCCTCGGACGCGGCCTTCTGGATGGTGTATCCGGATAAGCGCGAGTCCGCTGATGAGATCCGCAAACATCAGAGCGAATATCACCTGGTCTTGCCGGTGCTGCGCGATCCGCAAGGCGCATTGATGAAGCGCGCGCAGGCATCGGTGACCCCGGAAGCCGCGGTGTTTGATGCCAAAGGGCGGCTGGTGTATCACGGGCGAATCGATAATTGGTTTGCCGATTTTGGCCGAGCCCGGCCCGCGGCCACCACGCACGAACTTGTGGATGCTATTGCCGCCGCCAAGAGCGGTCATCCGGAGGCGCTGCCCAGCGTTCCTGCCGTCGGCTGTTATCTTTCCGATCTGCAATGATGCGCCGCGCCGCAACACCGCGAGTGCCACTGCGAAACGCATTGAATCTCACAAAACAAAAACACTTGTATGGATGCGCGTTCGCGTTGACGGTGTTCGCCCTGGGCGTGAGCGCCGGTGCGGAAACCGGTCGCCTGCCATTGGCACCGGCAGCCAAGCAAACCCCTACTGCGAACACGCGAGCCACATCAACTCATCGCGAAATAACCTTCAATCGAGATATCGCGCCGATTGTTTTTAACATTTGCGCGAAGTGTCACCGGCCCGGCGAAGCTGGTCCCTTCCCGCTGCTTAGCTATGACGACGTGAAATCCCATGCAAAGCAGATTGTTTCGGTAACCGCTCGGCGATTTATGCCCCCCTGGCTGCCGGCTCCCGGCGATTTTGCGTTTGCCGACGAATTAAGACTCACAGACGAACAGATCGTGCTGTTTCGCGAATGGTACGAAGCGGGCGAACCGCAGGGCGAGGAAAAAGACTTGCCGCCATTGCCGAAATTTACGGAGGGCTGGCAGCTGGGCCAGCCCGACGTAATTTTACAAGCCAGCAAGCCTTTTGCATTGCCGGCCAAAGGTTCGGACCAATATTGGAATTTCGTTTTTCGCGCGCCGGTGGCGAAGTCGCAATGGGTTCGGGCAGTCGAGATTCGTCCGGGAAATAAGCGGCTGGTGCATCACGCCAATCTTCTTGTGGATCGCTCGGAGTCCGCGCGGCGCCAAGAGGTTGCGCCGGGAGACGGTTTTGCCGGCATGGAGTTGCAGATTGAATCCGAGAGTTTCGATCCCGATGGTCATTTTCTATTTTGGAAGCCGGGAACCCTGGTAAAGCCTGAAGGGAGCACCATGGCGCTGCGCCTTGATGCCGGCGACGATCTCGTTCTAAATACGCACTTGCAACCTTCGGGAAAAGCGGAGTTGATTCAGCCGAGCGTGGGGCTGTATTTTACGCAAAAAGCAGCGACGGAATTTCCCGTGTTGCTGCAACTGGAATGCGACAGGCAGCTCGATATTCCCCCAGGTGATAAACAGTTTGTGGTCTCCGACGAATTCGCTTTGCCCGTAGATGTGGAACTGCTGGCGATCTATCCGCACGCCCATTATCTGGGAAAAGATTTACTAGCGATCGCGCTCATGCCCGGCGGCGAAGAGAAAACGCTGATCCACATCCCGCACTGGGATCTGAATTGGCAAGCGGTCTATCGCTACGCTCAACCGGTGAAGCTTCCGAGCGGCACCACCATCGTGATGCGCTACACCTACGACAATTCCAGCAGCAACTCCGCCAATCCCAATGATCCGCCGAAGCGCGTGGCGGCGGGAAATCGTGCCAGCGACGAGATGGCGCATCTGTGGTTGCAGGTTTTGGCGATGAGAAGATCGGATGCCGGCTCTATCGAGCCGGTTGGCGCCGCTGATCCGCGCATCACCTTGGAGAAGGCGCTGGCCCGCCACCACATCGAAAACAATGCCGATGATTTTGAAGCGCACTACAATCTCGGCGCCATGCTGCAGATGCAAGGCCAGGCTTCGGATGCGCTGGCGCAATTTGCCGAGGCGCAGCGTTTGCGTCCGGGCGACGCGACGGTGGAAAACGCGTACGGCGGCGCGCTGCTGGCGGTGCATCAAATTCCTGAAGCCATCGAGCATCTTTCCGTGGCGGCGAAGGCGCGCCCGAACTATTTTGATGCGCACTACAACTTGGGCCTGGCATTGGCGCGGCGCGAGGATTTTGCCGGAGCAGTCGCCGAGTTTCGCGCAGCGGTTCAATTGAGCCCCCAAGACGCCAACGCGGAGGCCAATTTAGGCAGCGCGCTGGCCGCGGCGGGTGACTTCGCGGAAGCCAAAACCCACTTGGAGCGCGCGCTGGGAATCAATCCGCAAAACACCCTGGCGCGTGAGAATCTTGACCAGGTTTTGCAGGAATTGCCGCATTGAAACCTAACCGCCATTGAGAAGTGTGGAACGCTACGCAGAATTTGCTTGGCGGAATCGCCGAAACGCAATAGCTTCAGGCAAGGGAATAGAGGAGGGCATACGAATGGCTGCAAAGGCAAAGGACGCAACGACGCCGAAAGCGGAGAAAACGAGGAAAGTTCTGGTCATCGACGTCGGCGGCACGAACGTGAAGATGCTGGCCACCGGCCAGAAGGAGCCGCGCAAATACCCGTCCGGCCCGACCATGACGGCCGAGAAAATGGTGGAGATCGTCAAGCAAAACACCAAGGATTGGGAATACGACTGCATCTCGCTCGGTTATCCGGGGCCGATCATCAATAGTCATCCCTTGCGCGAGCCGCACAATCTGGGCGGCGGATGGATGGGCTTTGACTTCCACAAAGCGTTTGGCTGTCCCGTGAAGTTGATCAACGACGCGTCGATGCAGGCGCTGGGAAGCTATAAGGGTGGGCGCATGTTGTTTCTGGGGCTGGGCACGGGTTTGGGCTCGGCCATGATTGTCGACAACATTTTGGAACCCATGGAACTGGCGCATTTGCTGTACAAGAAAGACAAAACCTACGAAGACTTTTTGGGACTGCGCGGGCTCGAAAAACTTGGCAAGAAAAAGTGGCGCCAGCAGGTGTACAAGATCACGGAAAAACTGAAGGTCGCCCTCGGGGCGGATTACGTGGTGCTGGGCGGCGGAAACGCCAAGAAGCTGAAAGAGCTGCCTGCGGGCGCGAAATTGGGAACGAACGAAAATGCGTTTTTGGGCGGGTTTAGGATGTGGGAGAAGAAGCATATTCCGACGTCCGGCGATTAAACGAGAGCTGTCGCCGAAAGCACGAATGGCCCTTACGACGGGCACGAGCGTCACCCAGTGGCGCGCCTTCCTTGTACAATCTCGCGGTGCGTATTTTGCTGCTCAATCTGTATTTTCCGCCGGACACCTCGGCGACCGCGAAAATGGCACTGTCGGTGGCGGAGCCGCTGGCGCTGCGCCATGAAGTTACCGTGCTGTGCGGACGGCCGTCTTACGATCCCACGGAGCGGCGCGCCTGGCGCGTTTCGCATACCGAGCAATTGCGGCGGCTGCGCGTGATTCGCGTGGGCTCGACGGACTTTCCACGTTTTCAGATGCAACGCCGCATCTTGAATTATTTGACCTACCTTGCCCTTTCGATTCCGCGGGCGCTGTTTTTGCCGTGCGACGTGGTGCTGGCCATGACCGATCCGCCGTTCCAGGGAATTGTCGGCGCATTCGTGGCGCTGCTGAAGCGCAAGCCGTACATCTACAATATTCGCGATCTGTATCCGGACATGGCGGTGGGTGGCGCGCTGGTCCCGCCGGGTGCGCTGGCACGGCTCTGGGAAGGGCTGCATCGCTGGGCGCTGCGCCGTGCGGCGCGTGTGATCGTGCTGGGCAACGACATGCGGGCGCGGATCATTGCCAAGGGTGTGGAAGCTTCGCGCGTGGTGGTGGTGCGCGACGGCGCGGAGATGCCCGTCGCAAACGCGCCAGGCGCCGCGCTCGATGCCGAACTGGTGCGGGCCATTCGCGGAAACGCCAAATTCGTATTGGTCCACGCGGGTAATCTCGGATTTTACGGCGCCTGGGAAACGCTGGTGGCAGGCGCTAAAAAATTGGCGGGCGACGGCGTGCGACTGGTGTTCGTGGGCGATGGAGCGCAACGCCAGCAAGTCGAGGCCAGTGCCGCGGACGCGAGCAACATTGTCTTTTTGCCATTTTTCCCGGCCAGCAAGATTCCTTCGGTCTTGGCCGCCGCGGACGCGCACGTGATCACCATAAAACGCGGGCTGGAAGGCGTGGTGGTGCCGAGCAAACTGTATGGAATCCTGGTGGCGGGCAAAGCGATTGTGGCGCTGGCGCCGGCCGAAACGGACGTTGCCTCGCTGGGAGTAGCACAAGGCTTCGCGGTGGCCTGCGATCCGGACCGCCCCGATGAGCTGGTGGCGGCAGTGCGAAAGCTGGTGGCAGATGGGTTGCTCGTGAAAGTCATGGAAGAGGCCGCGCGGGCAGCGGCGCCGTCCTATGATCGGTTGCACGAAACGGAAAAATTCGAGCAGACGGTCGCGGAGATCGTTTCGACCAAAGATGCCTAACCCGAAGCTGAGAGTGGTCGTACATTAATTGTGACGGCATTTGACTCCGGCTAAGGATGAGCCTGGGGGATTCTTTATGGTCATTGGATTGTTTGGAACGTACATGATTTTCCTAATTGTCCCGCAACCCTAACCGAAGTATCGTGTTAAAGGAGTTCGGGGCGATGTCCGGCCTCTTGTTATAGCTTGCGCACAGGTGTCCTAGCCCGCGGCGTTAGACGTACGGTCGTCCGGGTCAGCCATCCTGCCCGGGGGCTGGCTTAGCGAAGATTAATCTTCATTGAATTCATAGGTTGACTCGTAAAATGGACGCAGGCCTTCTAGCTTTCTTTATCGCGCTTTCCGCATCGCTGATGCTGACTGTTCCGGTTCGGGCGCTCGCGCTGCGCGTTGGCATGGTCGATCTCCCGGGGCCGCGCAAAGTGCATTTGCAGCCGATTCCGCTTCTGGGCGGGGTGGCGATGTACATCGCGGTGGTGCTGGCGATCTTGTTCGCGTTTCATGGGCCGGCGCGGGCGCAGATTGTGGGCATTCTGGTGGGCGCCACGGTGGTGGCGGTCGTGGGCATCATGGACGACCGCGGAATGCTGCATCACCAGGTCAAGCTATTTTTGGCTATGCCGCTGGCGGCGGTGATTCTGCTGTTCAGCGGCATTCACGCGCAGGTGTTCAGCGCGATTCTCGGCGGGCGCACCGGAAATATTTTGGACGCGGGATTGACGGTGGTCTGGGTCGTGGGCATCACCGCATCGTTCAGCATTCTTGATCACATGGACGGATTGTGCGCGGGGATTGCGGCGATGGCGTCGATTTTCTTTGCCATGATTGCGTACATAAACGGGCAGACGCTGGTGACGGTGCTGGCCGCGGCGGTGCTGGGGGCGGCTACGGGATTTCTGCGCTGGAATTTCAAGCCGGCAAAGATTTTTATGGGCGATGGCGGGGCAATGTTCCTGGGCTATTTGATGGCCACGCTGGGCTTGAAACTGCGCGTCGAGAACGCCAGCCAACTTTCCGGCTGGCTGGCGCCACTTCTGATTTTGGGCGTTACGATTTTTGACACCACGCTGGTGACGATTTCGCGCTCGCGGCGCGGGTTTTTGCCGTTCACGACGCCGGGCAAGGATCACACGGCGCACCGGCTGGCTAATCTGGGATTCGGGCAGCGTGGCGCTGTGTTGATGCTCTATGCGTTGGGCGCCTTTGGCGGCAGTATAGCGGTCGCTATCGAGTACTTGTCCACGCGCGGGGCGTTGTACGTTGGTTTTGGAGCCTTTGTAATTATTCTGCTCGGTGTGTTTTATCTCGAACGCGCGCCGTATGAGAAGCAAGTTCGCAAAACTGCGTCCGCCGATTGAAATCCGCCAAAAGCGCCCGCCAGCAGGCGGCCGCTACAAATGCCTGACTAAATCTGCGTTAGCATTCCGCCAATTCTCCGTTAAATCTTCCTGCCTTCGTGTTTCACCCCGCTTCACGTAAAATAAGGGGCTCGCTGCAGCTAGAGAGAATCATTCGGAGAAGTCATGGCCCAGGTCTATCCATTTCGCGCGTTTCGCTACCGTCCAGAGCATGCGCACGCACCGTTTGAGCGATTGCTGACGCAGCCTTACGACAAGATTTCTCCGGCCATGCAGGAGAAGTATTACGCGGCAGATGCGCACAACCTGATCAGCGTCGAGAAGGGGCGCGCGCATCCGGGGGATACTCCACAAAACAATGTGTACACGCGGGCGGCAGCTTCGCTGCAAGACTGGATCGCCCAGCACGTAGTGATGCAGGATCCGGAGCCGGCGTTTTACGGGTACACGCAGGAATACACAGTGCCGGGCAGCGATGAGCGGCGCACGCGGCGTGGATTTATCGGCGCGGGCAAGCTGGAAGAGTATTCGGCGGGGGTGGTTTTCCGGCACGAGCACACGCTTTCGGGACCGAAGGCTGACCGGCTCGAGATGCTGCGGCACACGAAGACACACACCGGGCAGCTATTTATGCTGTATTCGGATGAAGAACGGCGCGTGGATACGATTTTGCAGCAGGCCGAAGCCAACGCTGCCCCGGTGACGGAAATGCGCGATGAATACGATGTCGTTCACCGGCTGTGGATGTTCGCCGAGCCAGAGCGCGTGACGGCGATTCAGAAGGCCATGGCGGAGCAAAAGCTGGTAATCGCGGACGGCCACCACCGCTACGAAACGGCGCTGAACTACCGCAATGAATGCCGGGCGAAGGCGGGGAAAACCATTCCGGATGCGCCGCAGGAGCGCGCGATGATGACCTTCGTGAACACGCGCAGCGAGGGTTTGACGATCCTGCCGACGCATCGCGTGGCCGCGCACCTGCATGACTTCAACTGGACCGAAGTGCGGCGCCACCTGGAGCCGTGGTTTGCCGCGGAGAAGTTTTCTTTCGCGGATGAGCACAGCCAAGCCGGCGCGCGACGGAATTTTCTGGCGCGATTGGTGCAAGCGCGGAGCCGGCGCGCGATCGGCGCTTATCCGGCGGCAGATGCGCTGAACCGCGCGTACTACGTTTTGCTGCTGCGCGAAGGCGCGGACCTGGCGCGATTGCTGCCGAGCGTCTCGCCATTGCAGCGGGAACTCGATGTGGTGCTGCTGCACGAGGGAATTCTGGAGCCCGCGCTGGGCATCACGCCGCAGTCGGTGACCGCGGAAGCCAACCTGACCTACGAACGGGAAGCGGCGGTGGCGTTGAACGCGGTGGATAGCGGCGCGGCGGAGGTGGCGTTTTTGCTGAACGCCTGCGACGTGGAGCAGGTGATGAAGATTGCCACTTTGGGAGAAGTCATGCCACAGAAGTCGACGGATTTTTTCCCGAAGCTGCTGAGCGGGATCACCATGTATCGGGTTGACGGTGCTGCTTAGGCGGCACCGCTGGGGATGCGGGGGTGCAAAGTGGAGCGGCTTGCCAGCAAAGGCGACCGCCTCCGAAGGCGGCCGCAAAAGCGGGGCTAGCCGTCGATCCGATTTGACCGGGACTTGCAAATTCAGGTCAGACCGTGTGTTCCTTCAGAATCGGCAGCGAGATTTCTACTTCAGTGCCACCGCCTTGCTTGCTTGAGACGCGGAGTTTCGCATTGATGGTCGCTGCTCTCTCTTGCATAACTGTCAGGCCGTGGTTCGTCCTCGTTCGCAGCGCTTTTGCCTCAATGCCTGCGCCGTCGTCGCGAACAACCACGCGAAGCTTATGTGCCCAGTATTCAATTTCCACGTCCACGCGACTTGCCGCGGAGTGCCGCAAGGCATTGCGGAGCGCTTCTCGTGCGATCCAATAAACCTGATCGTGAACCCTGGCTGGCAGGGGTCTGCTTTCGCCGAGGATGACAATTTGCACGCGCGGCGCGCTGTGAGGCGAGAGGTTGTCGCAGGACTCGCCCAGGGCCTTCTCGAGGCTGCCGTCCGACAGGGCGTGACGGCGCGGACCCTGCAAGGTGTCGCGTCCTTTGTCGAAAGCTTCGCGCAACAGGGCCAAAGGGAAGGCGAATGGGCGGAGCAGGATTGGCTTCGCCGGCGAATTGGCGGGAAGAGGTGCATCAACAAGGCAAAGCTGCATGGTCGAGGCGCCGGGAAAGCCTTGCAAGAACCCCTGCGACACTCCCGCCGACAATACCTGCAACAATCCTTGAAGCAATCCTTGAAACAGAAGTTGCAACCGGATGCGATGGATTTCCCTCGCGAGGCGCAGGTGCTCTTTGTGGCGCGTTTGCAGAAGTGCACGCCAATCGGCGCGATCCTGGTGAAGGAGTCCTGTGTGAAGGCGTTCCGCGAAGTCCGCTGATGTGTTTTCCAAAGCCATGTCGTTCCTCCATGGGCGATAGTGCCTGTGCGGCAGAACACCGGTCTTGGACAAATCCTCCCGAATCGGTACGTTCTTGCTAATTCTAGGCTCGAAGGGTAATGAATGAGGTCGCGCTTGCATCCCCCGCGTCCTGCGTTTAGAGGTGCCACAAAAGGCGATTGCCCAAGATGGCGGCCGCTACAACGGCAAAGGCAAAGACAACACCAACCATTCTGAAATCAATGGCTTAGGTGAGCAATGACCGCGTCGATCAGGACCAGCGGCGGGCCAGGCTTGGCGGCATGCCTGTGACGCGGCGGAAATGGCGAGCTAGGTGGCTTTGGTCCGAGAAGCCCGCGGCCAGGGCGATTTGCGAGAGCGGTAAGTCGACCAGGCAGCGGCGCCAGGAGTCGGAGACTTCATCGACTGCGGAATTGACACCGGGGCTGGCGGGACGGGGTTTGCTGGCCGCAGGACGAACGGATGCTTCCGGGCGGGGGGCGCGACGACCTAGGGCCGCAGGGATCACGTTAGGTTCCATCACCTCGTCGTATCGGGTCGACGAATTCAGCCCGGCTGCTCGCCGGGCACTGGTTCGCGCTATTTTCTTGCGCTGCGCCTGAGTAAGTCTCAGTGTAGCAGGCGCATGTTAGGGTCACAACCGGGCGGCTTCAGAGGCGGTCAGACTTGCATAAAATGGCGAGCGCTACAGGCCGCGTGCCGTGGGACTCCAGCAGCGAACGGGTGTCCGAATTCGGACAGTGGCTGGCCGAAAACGACCATGTCTTACGACGTAGTCCGTGGTAAGTGATTTACAATGTGGGCCTTTCTATTGGCAGGAGTGGTGCTCATAAACGCCGAAGGGGAGCAGAGCCATGTCATTTTTCCGCGATCTACGAGTTGCGTTCCATTCCCTCATGCACAGCAAAGGGCTTGCGACGATTGTGATCCTCACGCTTGCGCTGGGCATCGGGGCCAACGCGGCCATCTTCACGCTGGTGCGCGGAGTGCTGCTCAAGCCGCTGGTCAACCGGGACGAGAACCGGCTGATGTACGTCCGCCAGAGCGCCCCAAGTCTGGGAAGCGAAAACACCACATTTTCCGTGCCTGAAATCAAGGACATCGAAGCCAGCATCCACTCGGTAAGCGAGTTCGGTGATTTCTCGACCATGGATTTTACGATGGTTGGACTCGGCGAGCCTCGCGTCGTGCAAGGTGGCGTCGTGGGCGGAAACTACTTCGAGGTTATGGGGCTACGCCCTGTTCTCGGCCGGCTGGTCGGACCGCAAGACGACGGTGGCGACGCCGCCGGGGTGATTGTGCTCACCTATCGCTTCTGGTCCACCGTTTACAAAAAAGATCCCAGCGTGATCGGCAAGACCGTCCGCCTCAGCAGCATTGGCGATCGTTCCGCCACGGTTATCGGGGTCCTGGAGCCCTGTGTGCCGTATCCAGCGGATACCGAGATCATCGGCAACTTGGTCACCAGCCCGCATCATCTTTCCGCCACCATGGTCACCGGCCGCATCCATCGCATGACCGAACTCTTCGGCAAGCTTGCTCCCGGCGTTACGCTCGATCAGGCTCGCAACGAGTTGCGCACCGCCTACGCCGCCATGCAGAAGGACCACCCCGAAGCGTATCCCGATAATGGCGGCTACCGCATTGATGCCAAGATGCTCCGTGACCAGATTACTTCCGGAGCGCGTACCGTCCTGCTCGTGCTTCTCGCTGCCTCGGGCCTGGTCTTCATCATCGCGTGCTCGAACGTTGCCAACCTGATTCTCGCGCGGACGGTTCGCCGCGAGGGCGAACTTGCGATCCGCGCGGCGCTCGGCGCAAGCACTGGCGCGCTGCGTCGCATGTTGTTAGCCGAAAGCCTGCTGCTCTGCGGCGCGGGAGCGGCAATCGCCGTAATGATTGCGCAGCCCTTGGTCACCATCCTGGCGCGATACGCTTCGCGCTTCTCCGTGCGCGCGCTGGATTTGACCGTCGATTCCAGCCTGCTCTGGGTCGGTGCGTCGCTCGCCGTAGTCGCCGCGGTGATTTTGGCATTTGTGCCGCGCCTGCCTTCGGCGAACGCGTCGAATGGCCTGAACCTTGCCAGCGGCAGCGTCCGCATCACTAGCAGTACCAGCCGCCGCCAGCGCATCTTCGCCGTCACGCAAATCGCGGCGTCTTTCGTGCTGCTCGCAGGTGCAAGCGCGTTGGTCACTACGCTGATCGCGCTGCAAACGACGCAGAGCGGTGTCGATACGCGTCACGTCCTGGCCATTGATGTTCCGGCGCCGTCCAACGGAAAAACTCCCCAGCAAGTCGTCGATTTTTACAAAGAATCGGTACGTCAAATCGATGCGTTACCCGGCGTCACCGAGACGGCATTCGCGATGGTCGCTCCGTGGCGTGATGCCGATTTCGGCGGCGTGGGTTTGCAATTCTCTGGTGATGGTCACGCGCGCGGCAAAGACGATCCTCGCGCGCAGTGGCGTACCATTTCTCCTGGCTTTTTCAGCGCGCTTGGCGTCCCTATTATCGCCGGCCGCGATTTCAACGCGCGCGATGACCAGAGTCAAGAGCCGGTGGTGATCGTCAGTGCCACCCTTGCTCAGCGCATGTTTCCGGGTCAGGATCCGATCAACCGGCATGTCTATTGGACCGACCCCGTGCTCGCATTCATGCCCGGCTCGGATAGCGAAAAGTCGCGCTTCAGTTCGCCACACCGCATTATCGGGGTCGCGGCCGATGTGGACGACGAACATATCGTTCCGGCGCCTACCTCCACCATTTATGAAACCTTTGCAGATTCACCACTATTCGGCGGTCACCTCTTCATCCACACCACGGCAAATCCTTATGCGCTGGTACCGCCGGTAACACAAATTATTAGGCAGATGTCCGCCGATGAACCTGTTGAGCACGCCGCCACGCTGGAAGACATCCGCGCCAAAGTGCTTGCGCCAGACCGCTTGAACTCCCTGGTCTTTGGCGTGTTCGCCGCGGTCGCGTTGCTGATTGCCGTGGTTGGCGTTGCAGGCGTACTGGCGTTTTCGGTCAGCGCGCGAACCCGCGAATTCGGCATCCGCTTGGCGCTCGGGTCACAGCCGGAAAATCTCCTCACAGGTGTTGTCGCGGAAGGCGTGGTGATGGCCGCGGTCGGCGTTCTGGCGGGCGCGGCGTTTGGGTTCGCTGTTGCGCGCCTGGCCGGCAGTTATTTCGGCGACCTAAAAATGCCGGGCGCGTTGCCGGTGATCGTCTCTGCCTTCGTGCTTCTCGCTGCTGCCGTGGTCGCCTCGATGCTCCCGGCCGCCCGCGCCGCCCGCGTCGATGTCACGCAAGCGCTTCGCTCCGAATGATTTTCCCGGCGCGCTCAGTTTTTCCGTAAGCCGAAGAAACTGCTGGT
>JBEKVU010000047.1:0-14334 GCA_049513775.1 Candidatus Acidiferrum sp. | reverse complement strand
GTGCGTGTATGGAACAAGATAGCTTCTGTTGCAGCCATCGTTGCACCTCCGGTGCGACTCTGGTCAGGGGCGCGACTGGTGCTTGCTACACCGGCGCGTCCCGCTTCCTTAACCGTGCTTGGCCTTGGGACTCTTTTTGTTTTTTCTGCTCTTGCCCCTACCCCAAAATCGTGTGGCCTTGTACTGCCTAAGCTTGGCCATGCGCTTTTCCGTCCAGAACCTTATTCGTGTCCCAGCTACCACGCGCGTAGATGGAGCAGGAACGCGTCGTTCACGAATCCATTTGTAAAGCGTTCGGCGTTGAATTCCCAACTGACGTGCCGCTTCGGAAATGGAGTAGTCTGCCATCGTCAGAATACACAGCCTGTATACTTTGTCAATCTAAAAAACTCGAACCCGGAAAAGCGCTCTCTACGCCTATCCGGGTTCAACTGAAGGATATCGCATTTCGCTTCAATCCCCACATGGCAGAGCGGGGTTGTGATGTCGACTCGGAGTGCTCGCTTGTGCGGCCCCCCCTTTGACAAGAAACTTAGCACAATGCTAAGATTTGAAGGTGCAGATCATTGGCAAGCATTTGATAGAGGCTGCGCAAAAGAAGCACGCGAACTGGAAAGGTTCTTTAGGCTCTTGGGTTAGGATCGTCGAAGGGGTAGACCCTCCCTGGAACAATTTCCCCGCAGTCAGGCGAACACGCAAGGATGCGGACCCTGTTGGGGACTGCGTGGTTTTTGATATCAAGAACAACGAAGCCAGGTTGATTTCCTACATAAGCTACGAGATGGGAACAATTACGGTGTTGGCGGTGTTGACCCATAAAGAGTATGACCAAGGAGGGTGGAAAAGTGCCTGCAATTGCTGAACGACTACCAGCCAAATATCTTGTCAAAGCGGAGGCTCCGAAGATCATTACGTCTCGTGAGCAGCACGAGGCCTATGTTTCGAGGCTTCTGGAACTGCAACGCAAAGCACATCGAAGCGCTGAAGAAACAGAAACGGCCAAACTGCTGGTCGTCTTGATCGCGGACTACGAAGCGAAGCAGTTCACTATCGAAAAGGCTTCGGGCGTCGAGGTGTTAAGAGAATTAATGGATGCCAACGGACTCCGACAAAAGGACCTTGCGGACGATCTGGGCGGCGAGAGTATTGTGTCTTTGATTTTGAAGGAAAAGCGACAATTGAACAGACGGCAGATGGAAAAGCTAAGTCACCGCTTTCACGTCTCCCCGGCAGTGTTTTTCTGAGCGATTCACCGAGCCACGCTCGATCACTGACTGCAACGGTGCGGGCCACTTGATCGCGCACAGTCGATGTACACGTCGTCGGGGTTTCGCCACTTCTTAGGCACTTGCGAGTAAGGCAGCGAAGGCTCGATTGGCCAAATCCAAAAAGAGAAACATAAAGCCCTAATGTACGAGGAATAAGTAAAAGCGATTTCTATGACGCAGCTAGAGAGCAGAAGAATCAGCAACATGCCAGCTTCGTTGGGTACAGCCATATCACGGAAGGCCCAGTAACGATCGACGGCGACGTCGTGACCATCAACTTTCATGACGAAGATTTCGGAGGGAAAATGGCCGATCTCCGCGTGCTCGTCACGCGTAAGACCAATGACGATTACCGCTGGTCCGTGTCTGAAAAAGAAGCCGGCACCTGGAAGGGAATTGCCTCGCTCGAATACTTGCGCGTAGCCGGCCAGTAAAGTTCTCCGTGCTTGCGCGTAGCCGGGCCGTAAAATCGCGACGGGTTAGCTCCGTGCGTTGCGCAACATTCTCGGAGCGAAAAAGTTTTATGAAGGCGCTAGACTTGCTTGTCAGCCGATCATTACTTTCGCACGGGAGACCACGCATGAACTTAAGCAAACAGCGCACCTGGCAAATTGCCCTGGGCGCAGCACTTTTTATGGCCGGACTCACCGCCGGACAACTGCACGCCCGCTCCGCCGCGGTTGCCAACCGCTTTGGCCAACCCAAAACGGTGTTGCACGTGGTGATTTATAAATTCAAAGACAACGTTTCGAACAACGATCGCGAGATCGCCATCAATGGCATTAAGGATATGGCCGCCAAAATTCCCGGTATCAAGAACATATGGCTAAAAACCGAACGCAACCAGATCAAGGAATTTAGTGGAGTTTACGCGATCGAGTTTACCAGCCCGGATGCCGCCGCCGACTACGCGGAAAGCCCGGTGCACGATGCGTGGTCCAAGCAGTGGCAAGCGGAACGCGAAAATAGTTTGTCGTTCCAGATTTCGAATCCGTAAATGCCCGCGACCTCGAACGCTACACATCTCGCGTGATACCCGTGCTGCGCCGGATCATCGCGTCGAGCAGCCGGTCCGGCAACAGCCGTTTGCCCCATTTCACACCCACCGCCAGCCGCGTCACTGCGTAACGCGGCTTCGGGTTCTTGGCCTCTACCGCGCGAAGAATCACCCGCGCGCAATCCTCGGGAGTAGTTCCCGAGGACGAGCGCGCCGCGTTGCGGGCGTTCCGCGATTTCCCATAGATTCTCGCGTACGGGCCAGCATCCCGCGTCTCGAGATACGTTTTGGAGAGGTCCGCGGAGGCCTGCTGAATTCCCGTCACGATATATCCCGGCTCGACGAGCACGGTGGCGATGCCAAAGGGATACAGTTCATGACGCAGCGCGTTGCTGATCGCTTCGATCGCGTGCTTGGTCGCGCTGTACGGTCCGTAGGTGGGCGGCGTGACCAGCCCGGCGACCGAGCTCATCATCACGATTCGCCCCGTGTGCCGCTCGCGCATCCCGGGCAGCACCGCTTGCGTCACGCGAATAACCCCGAAAAAATTCGTTTCAAACTGGCTGCGCCAGTCCGCCATGCTCATCTCTTCGACCGTAGCCACGATCACCACGCCCGCATTGTTGATCAGCACATCGATGGCGCCGGCTTTCGCCAGCACCGCCGCGACCGCCTGATCCACGGAGGCTTGCTCGCACACATCGAGGTGCAGCGTCTCGAGCGGCAGCTTTTTCTCGCGCGCCAGGGTATCCAGTTGCGCGCGCTTTTCCGCGGAGCGTCCAGCGGCAAATACGCGGTAGCCACGCTCCGCCATCAGTAGAGCGGTGGCGCGTCCGAGTCCATCGGTCGCGCCGGTGATTAAAACGGTTGGCGCTATGTTGCGTTGCACGGCCACTCGGTGTCTCCGCTACTCTGGTTTCGGCAGTTGCAAAATCATTCCGCCTTGCCCTGATTGCACGCTGGGCAAACGGCCATCCCATTTGTCAATCAACGCTCGAGCATTTTCGAGGCGCCGCAACTCGAGCAGCTGGGGCGTTAGCGAAGCCTGGCGGATACGGTTGGAATCGGCTTCGCCCTGCGCCCGCGTCACTTGAGATTTGGCGTCGCCTTCAGCTTCGGCAATTTTCTTGGCGGCTTCGGCTTGCGTGGTGGCTAGTTCGTTGCGTGCGCGCTCGGCTTGCTGAATTGCCTGGGCCTTCGCGGTAATCGCCGTGGCGATCACCGCGGGCACGCGCGGCGCGCCGATAAAACCAAATTGCTGTATCCCGACACCCACTCCCGTAACTTTGTCTTGAATACTCTTTTGCACTTCCGTCAAGAAATCCGCCTTTTTCTCCCCGTAAATATCTTCTACCACATACTTAGACGCTACTTCGTTCAGTGAGTTGCGAACGATGTCGCGCAAAATGCCGTGGGTGAAACGATCGAGATCGTCAACGCGGTATTTCACGTAAAAATCCGGCACCCTGGAAGGCTCGATGGCGTACGAGAGCGAGACGTCCACGAAGATTTCCATGCCTTCCTTGGAGTTAAAACCCATCTCTTCGTTGATCGGATGGCCTTCGTTGACGTCTTTCGTCCACTTCACCGTTTGCACGTAGGTGGGGAACTCGATGATTTGCGTGGTCAGCGGCGAATACACCACCCAGCCGGTGCGGATAGGAATCTGCGAAGCACCGCGCTGCTGCCCCGCCAAGTTTATTTCTACGCCCACGTGGCCAGCCTCGATGCGCGTCACACGCATCAGCAACGAAAACAAAATCAGCGCGCCGATCAGCACCGCGATGCCAATCACAATCGCTTTCAAGCCGGGAATTGCCGGACGCATGGTAAACGCGGGCTCGTCGTCGTTCCGGCCTTTTCTGAATACATCCATTGTGGGCTGCTCCTCGGATCGCTGTGAGAACTTTGCTAAGTCCTATAGTAACGTAATTGAGCAAACGGAGTTCTTTGCCATGTCAGGGACAAATTTTCAAGGTCGAACGGTCTTGACTCTCGAAAGCCGGCGCGGGCAGGAGATCAGCAAACTGATCGAAACGTACGGCGGCAAGCCGTTTCACGCGCCAGCGATGCGGGAAATTCCGCTCGCTTCCAATGTTGAAGCGTTGCAGTTTGGCGACGCGCTGTTTGCCGGGAAAGTTGATGTAATGATTTTTCTCACGGGGGTCGGCGCCCGAGCGCTCTCGACTGTGATGCAAAGTGTGCATCCGCCCGAGAAGTTTCTAGAAGCGCTGCGGAAAATTCCTGTGATCGCGCGCGGACCGAAGCCTGTAGCAGCCTTGCGCGGATGGCGGGTGCCGATTGCCGTGATCGCTCCGGAGCCGAATACCTGGCGCGAGCTGTTGCAGGCCATCGATGCGGCTGTCGATGCGCAAAAGCTGGAGTTGCGCGGCAAACACGTCGCGGTACAGGAGTACGGAGTTTCCAACCCCGAGCTTCTGCAAGGGTTGACCGAACGCGGCGCGCAGGTGACGCGCGTGCCGGTCTATCAGTGGGCGTTGCCGGAGGATACCGCGCCGCTGCATGCGGCCGTCGACGCGCTGATTGCCGAACATATCGATGTGGCGATCTTCACCACCGGAGTGCAGGTGCATCACCTGTTTCAAATTGCCGAGCAAGCCGGCAAAACGGAGCAACTCGCCGCCCACATGCCGCGCGTCGTGAATGCCTCCATCGGACCGACCACCTCGGAAGCGCTGCGCAGCCACGGGCTCGCCGTGGCTATAGAAGCTTCGCACCCGAAGATGGGTTTCCTGGTGAAAGAAGCCGCCGAACAATCCGCAGCGCTCGTCGAGCGGCGCCAATCGCGTTCTTAGAAGGCCTGCTCCTCTGAGGCGTGCTGGGTCTGTGCGCGTCCGATTGGTGGAAGAGTCCCCGGGGGATCCACCCACGGGTGTAATTGTGTAAAAGATAGATTCTATGGAACTTCGATAGGAGTAGCTTTACACGGGCTAGTGGCCCGGAAGGGCCGGTTGACCTCTGCGTGGCGCGAGAATGTCGAATTGGACGGCTACCTTTCGACGAGTAAGTGTAGTGCCCGTTTTGCCGACGACATGTTCATTGAGGAGAGCTTATGAGATATCTGTGCGCGGTGTATTTTGAGCCGAACTTTCTAGACGCACTGTCCGCCAGCGAGCGGACGGATTTGAATCGCGTATCCGTGGAATACAACGAGGAACTTCGCAAGGATGGCCACTTTATCGCGGCATCGGCATTGCAGTTGCCGGAGACGGCGAAGACGGTGCGCAGCCGGGGCGGGAAGATCGCGATGACCGATGGACCGTTCGCCGAGACAAAAGAAGTTCTGGGCGGATTTATCTTTATCGAAGCGCGGGGCATGGATGAGGCGCTGCGCGTGGCGGCGGGGATTCCCATGGCGAAGCACGGGAGTATTGAGGTGCGGCCGGAGATGAATATTGGATAGGGGTTGGCGGCGTAGACCAGCGATCCCGTGTCAAAAATAGTGAGGCTAGGAGAAATATCTAATGGCTTGCAACTACCGCCCCTCCCCAAAACGATCCGACGCCGCGCGCGCGAAACGAGAACGAACTGTCCCCCGAGAGGCGCTAGCAACACTGGCGGCTTGAAAGGCTCACGCCGGGCAAAAAAGTGGCTGCGCTGGCCAAGGAATACATCGAGGGCCGGGTTGCCGCGAAGAGGTACACGGCGGGTACACGAGGCCATTCGCCGTGAACATTCTAAATCGAGACTTCCCAGAACCCCGTCTGGCCAACTTCCGAGTACCGACCACTTGTCCGAAATTCTCGTATCGTCTGGTGGTGCAGAGGCGCAAGGGAGGTGGGGTGGTCCGCCCGACGGCGGTAGGTCCTCCAAGCAATTGGATGGTCCGATAGTCTATCTCGCCAACAACCTGCGCGTGACTCGCGCTGCAGCGGCGCACGAGGGCTAGAGTTTAGGGGACGGTTTGGCAATAGGATTGAAAACGCTCTTCTCACTAGAGCGAACGCAGGAAATCGATGACTTCCTGCTGCTCGTGAGTGGTGAGCCTATTGAAATGCTCGATTACTTTATTTGCCTCGCTGCCAACGCTCTGGTGGTCTCGGATGGCCCGCACGAGGTTGGTCGTTCGCCCGTCATGCAGGAAAAAGACGCGTTGTCCGACGCCCCAGAGAGGAGCGGTTCGGAACTCGTCCGGACCGGCGCCACCTTGCGTGATGCCGTCGGCGAGTCCGTTGCCCATGTGGTGCACGATCAGGTCAGAGTAAAGATTCGCCGTCTGATTGGAGAGCGCAACACTCGGACTCGTCGAGGAGCCACTCGCAATTTTTGCCCCCGTAGTGAGCGAGGGTGTATGGCAATCTACACAGCCTATTTTCGCAAACGTGGCGCGACCATTTTCGCCCGACGGCGTGGAGGGTCCGGGAGTCGGCGGCGCCAGCATTCGCATGAAGTCGGCAAAGGCTTCGATGTCGGAGATAACCGCCGTATTCGAATTGCCGGTGGTCGAGGGTGTGGGTGTGAAGTTGAGCGTGTCCTCAGGAGTGGCGTTGAAGAGGCAGCCTGGCGTTTCGTCGCGCTCTTGCGGGAATAGCTGGTTCGAGATTCCCATCTCGACGTTGTATGCCTCGCCCGCGAACATAAGAAGGGATTTGTTTTGCGCTTTCCACCCGAAACGCGTGATGGTCCCATCGTTCGCACTGAGGTTCACATTTCCGCTTAGGTGGGCGTTTGCGTGGCCGGAAATACCCAACGCCGACTTCTCCGATGCATTGGCTTTCATGTTGGCAAGGATGGCCGAGTCTGGAATCGCTTCGATGAGTCCCGCGCCAAACACGGGAGTCGGGATTCGGAAAATAATGTTTCCATTCCCACCTTGGCCCGAGAGCGGATTTCCCGCCGGCAGGAAGTCGAATTGGGCGATGTCGCAACCGGTGGCGTCCGTTCGCCCGGTGATCACGAAGAGGTCGTGCACTTCGCCGTCGGCGTTGCCGTTGCTCTTCTTAAAACGCGCTTCGCGCACCGGACCATTTTGCGTAATGAACCACGGCACCGTGTTCTTCGCGCCGTTCAAGGTAGCGACTGCGATTAAGGGATTTTGCGCAGGGCTCGTTCCGCCTGCGCCGGGCTGCGAGTGGCAAGATAAACATTGGTTGGAGTTGAAACGGGGACCAAGGCCATTGTTTGCGCCGCCGGTCACGACCTCAATTTCAGCGAAGCGTGCCAGCCCATCCTTGAAGAACGCGGCTTCGTCCGCCGTAAGACCCTTGAGCGGGGCGCCGCCACCCGCCGGTCCGCCGCGCACACCTGGGTCGACTGGAGCTGATTTGATTTGGCCAAACGTGTGTATACCCATCGCCAATGCCACAACTACGACTGCGCCGGGACGGATGCGAGCAACTCTCCGGAGTGTAATCACAAGGATCCTCCTGAGCTGGGATTGCTGGGATTGTACACCCGGACTAGCTACCTGCGATTTAAGAGGGCCGCTGATCGCAGCCACCGGACCTGCTGCAGTTTTTCTAACCAAGTCGAGGAAGTTGCGGCGGGTCCCGCATTGCCGCCGAAACGTGCGAATCAACGTACGACCAAATTCTGATGGTATATAACCCAAACAAAAACACTACCCTGTCTAGGTTTGGATCGACTGCGAGAGGTTTTCCAGGAGAAGCGCTGGTCGGATCAACCGATTGCAAGGTGTTGCATCGACCCGTTGAGCTCGCACCCGTTTCTGGATGTCTTCGCCCACGATCCGGGAGTTGCCCCCTTCAGTCACCAAGCGCGGGTTCTTCGGGAGCGATTGTCTCGAGTGCAGAGTCAAGAATTGCTTTAGAACGCCCACGTTGACTTGCGTTCTGTCTCCAACCTAAGATGAGCGGCAGTGACTGATTTTTCCTCTCTGATCGGCCGTACTGTCTCCCACTATCGGATTGTGGCGGAGCTCGGCGGCGGTGGAATGGGGGTCGTTTATAAAGCAGAGGACACGCGGCTACACCGTTCCGTCGCTTTGAAATTCCTCCCTCGCGCCATGTCCGGCGATCCCGCCGCTCTCGAACGATTCCAGCGATGGCTTGCGACGCGGTATCGTCGGGCCGCCTTCCCCGACGAATTCGAACGGCGTCTGAACTACACCGGTGTTTCGAAACGCATTGCGAAGATTCTCGAACCATTGGGAAAGCATTTGGTCGCTGTTTTTTTCGACGTAGATGAGGGCATTGAGCACGTTCGGAACGGTGAAGGGGATCTGTATGTGCTTTGAATCGACCTTCTCTACAGCACCGGGGAAGATCCGGTGGCGGCGCTAGAAGCGGCCGAGAAAGCGGTTGCGTCGATTGCCGCAGCATTCCGTGAACGTTGTTTTGGATCCAGCGACAGGCTGGAAATGGATCGAGCTGGCCGGATGCGAACCGGTTTCGGACGAAGCCATGACGTACGCCATGTCGACGCAGCTCAAGCGGTGGAACATGGATTATCTGAACTTGCGCGCCGATCCCCCGGCGGACCTGATGCAGGAGTGAATTCGATGATGATGTTGATTGCTGCGAGACGCGAAAACAACGAGTAACGCCGCAGGCGTGGCGAGGCGCTGCGCATTGCCGAACACCGAGTTGCACACAGGTCTCGATCGATCCGGACAGATTCCGAAGACCAGCTGATCAGGAACTAGGAGTTCGTCGAGTTCGAGGATGCCCACACAACATTCAATGGACGCACGCCGATCGCGTGAACGAGGAGCTCGTGAGCTTTCACGAGTAAAATTCGAAAACTCAAAAGCCATCAATGCCATCGGAATCCGCAGCGCCGCTCTTGGCGCCGGCCGCGTCCATCGGGTTGTGTGCCTCCCGTTTGGGACGCTTTTCCCGTCTTGGAACCTCCTATTGACCGATCTTTGTAAAACTTCGCAACGCTGCGTCGTGACTGCGGCAAGCTTGCCGTCCAGCACCTCCCGGCGAGCATGAGCGGCGGCTCCGGAAGGTCTCCGTTTGCAGTACATGCTCATGCAAATGCGTGACTTATTTCCTCGAGTGACGGCCGATGCCGTGCCCACGGGCTGTTAGAAAAGGTTAACCATTGCCATCGCCGTGCGGCGAGGAACTTGCAGTTGTTGAGTCACTCTCCGCCAAGCGGAGCCCAACCATGGACGACATCGTCAAAGAGTTTCTCCAAGAAAGCGGCGAAAGTTTGGATCGCCTGGACCAGGAGTTCGTGCGCCTCGAGAATGAACCCGAGAACAGCGAGTTGCTCGGCAGCATCTTCCGCTCGATCCACACCATCAAGGGTACCTGCGGCTTCCTCGGTTTCAGCAAACTTGAGACCATCGCCCACGCTGGCGAAAATCTCCTTTCGCTCTTGCGCGCCAGGGAACTGAAAGCCACCGCGGAGATCGCTGACACGCTGCTGGAATTTGCCGATGCCGTGCGCGCCATTCTGCTAGCCATTCAGTCCACCGAAAACGACGGCGAACTCGAATACCCGGAGCTGGTGCAGCGATTGAAAGAGTTGTGCAAGCCGGCGAGCGCTAGTGCGTCTCCCGCGGTTGCCGCCCCGCGAGTAGCTCTCCCAGCGGCCGAGCCATCTGCGCCGCCCGCCGCCGTACCGGACGCGCAAGCTATCGCACCTGAAGAAACCCCGGTGGCGGCCAAGGCCTCGCCCGGAAAAACCAAGCCCGCGGTCGCTGTCGGCAGGCTCGGGGGCGCGCTCGTGCGCCGCGGCCGCGTCCGCTCAGACGACATCATTCGCGCGTTGCAACTTCAGGAAGCCGGAGACACCCGGCGCATCGGCGAAATTCTCGTGCAGCTCGGCCTGGTAACCGAACAGGACATCGCCGAAGCCCTCGCCGAAAAGAAGCCCACCGAAGCTGGCGAAGCCGCCATCCGCGTCGATGTCACGCTGCTTGAAAAGCAGATGAATCTCGTCAGCGAACTCGTGCTCCTCCGCAATCGCCTGCTGCAAATCGCCGCCTCCGCCAACGAACGCACCCTCAACTCCGCCGTCCACGGCCTCAATTTCGTCACCTCCGAGCTGCGCAAGAACGTCATGAAGACCCGCATGCAGCCGGTCAGCCAGCTGCTCGACAAATTGCCTCGCATCGTCCGCGACGTTTCCAAGGATCTCGGCAAAAAAGTCCGCCTCGAAACCGCCGGCGGCAACACCGAGCTCGACAAAACGCTCCTCGAAGCCATCAAGGATCCGGTCACCCACATCCTCCGCAACTCCCTCGACCACGGCATCGAATCCCCCGAAAAGCGCCTGCAATGCGGCAAGCCGGAAGAAGGCACCGTGCGCATTCGCGCCTTTCACGAAGGCGGTAATTTTCAGCTGGAGATTACTGATGACGGCGGCGGCATCGATTCCGAGCGTGTCAAACAAAAAGCCCTCGCCAAGCAACTCATCACCCCGGCGCAAGCCGCCAGCATGACCGAAGGCGAACTGCAAAACCTCATCTTTCACGCCGGCCTTTCCACCGCTGAAAAAGTCAGCAAAGTTTCCGGTCGTGGCGTGGGCATGGACGTCGTCAAAACCAACGTCGAGCGCATCGGCGGCAAGACCAAGCTCGAAAGCATGAAAGGCCGCGGAACGTCCGTCCGCCTTGAGATTCCGCTCACCCTGGCCACCATTCCCGCCCTCACCGTACTTGCCGGCACCTCGGTCTTCGCCATCCCGCAAGCCGCCTTGGTCGAAATGATGGCCATCGACGTCGAAGACTCCGCAAAACACATCGAAACCATCGATGGCATCTCCGTCCTTCGCTTCCGCGGTACCGTCGTCCCCTTGATCGCCCTGCGCGAAGAGTTGCAACTCAAGACCGCCTCGACCGGCGACGCCAATATCCTCAAACTCGTGGTCATGCGCACCGAGGGCCGCCAGTTCGCCGTGCTCGTCGACGGCATTCGCAACACCGAGGAAATCGTCATTAAGCCGCTCGACAATCGCTTCAAAAAGACCGCGCTCTTTTCCGGCGCTGCGGTCCTCGGCGACGGGCGCGTCGCCATCATTCTGGACATCGCCGCGCTGGCCCGCCGCGTCGGCATGGTCACCTCGCGCGACGATGGCGCCGACGCCATCGATCAGGCCAAGCGCCGCGAACGCCAGTCTCTTCTGCTGGTCGGCGGCAATGACGGCGAGCAAATGGCCGTCCCGCTCAGCTACGTGCAGCGCCTCGAAAAATTAGAGCATGCCGTGAAAGAACGCATGGGCAGCTGGGACGTCATGCAGTACCGCGGCGAAATTCTGCGCCTCGTCCGCCTCGAACACCTGCTCGCCGAGCGCCGCACGGTTCGCAGAACGCCCGTTGCCGCGGTTGCCTCGCCACCGACTGAGATCACCAGCGTCGTCGTCGTCCACTGCCCCGATCATCGCGACACGCTGCTCGAGGTCCACCGCATCATCGGCATCGTCAAGCTCGAAGTGGACAAGCTTACCCCGGCGAGCCGCGCCGGCGTAAAAGGCTGCCTGGTTGTCCAGGAACGTGTCACCGAACTCCTCGATATGGACGTGCTCCTCGCCGGCCTGCACACCAGCGACTCCGAACTCTCCGAACTCGTCGGGGCTCACGCCGAGGAGCAGCCGCATGGCCGCTAGCCAACGCTATTCCACCTTCTTCCTCAATGGTATCTGCTTTGGCGTGGACGTCATCAAAGTCCAGGAAGTCCTCGAATATCAAGACATCACCCCCATTCCGCTCTCGTCTCCCGCGCTCCCCGGCATCATCAATCTGCGCGGACAAATCCTGACCACCATCGACCTCAAAGCCCGCCTCGGTCTCCCTGCCGGCGACTCCACCGCCCTCCCCATGATGATGGTCGTGCGCACCTGCGAGGGGCAGTACAACCTGGTCGTCGATAAAATCGGCGAGGTCCGCGACGTCGATCCTGACCTCTTTGAAAAACCCACCGAAACCCTCAAGCCCGCGATTCGCGAAATCACCGTGCACGTTTGTCGCTTGCAAAACCAGCTTCTGCTGGTTCTCGATACCGACAAAATCATTCAGCTGCCGGAAGAAGAAAACGCCCCAGCTGCCCCCGGGCCCGCGGAACGCGCGCCCGCCCCCGTCAACTGATTTCGAATCGAGAGCAAAAGCTCGTTAGCCGCATTCGCTTAGGTTTCTGGAACGAAAATGGAGGAACGGAGATGAAGTTGAAAATTGGCGCCAAACTCGGCTTGGGTTTCGGAACTGTCCTGGTCTTGACGATTGTCAGTTCACTCTTGTCCTACCGTAAGTCTGCGGAGATCAAGGATCTCGAGCATTTCATCTTGGGCAGCCGCGTTCCCTCGCTGCAGACGCTTCTCGAATTGAAGGACGATCTCGATTACACCGGCTCGAAAGCCCGCCAAGCCATCCTCGCCGCAACGGACCCCGCGCGAAAGGCCGACGCGCAGAAGCGCTTCGAGAGCTCATGGGAACGCCTCGATAAAACCGTTGCCAAACTCGACGAGCTTACGCAGCACTGGAGAATTCAGCTGAATAAAGATCACTTTGCCGAACTCAAAGACAATTTGCCAAAAGTGCGGGTTGTTCAGGAAGCATCGATCGCCACGGCGAGCACCGGAGGGCGCGACGGCGTCATCAAAGGCGGCGACGAATACGCGGATAAGGCCACCCTAGCCGTTGACGCGTCCACCAAGACTTTAGGTGAACTCATAGACGGTATCTCCAAGTCTTTTGCGGAGCAGCAAGAGCTCCTCGACTCCACGAACTCTTCCTTGACCTGGACCATGCTGATTGCCACGCTCACGGGCCTGATCGTAGGCGCTTTCGTGGCCATCTTCCTCAGCCGCAAAATCTCCACCGCCACCGCGTCCGCGCTGCAGCAAGCGGAAGCCATCGCTGACGGGGACTTGAGCGGCGAGGAAGCTCTGGTCACCAGCCAGGATGAACTCGGCGACCTGACCACCGCCATGAATCGCATGCACGCGAGCCTACGCAAGGTCGTGCAGGGCATCTCCGACAACGCGCAAAACGTCGCCAACGCCAGTGAGGAATTCTCCTCTGTCAGCCAGCAGATTAGCGCCAATTCCGAGGAAACCTCCGCGCAGGCCGGCGCCGTCTCCGCCGCCACTGAAGAAGTGAACCGCAACCTGCAGACCGTGGCCACCGCTACCGAAGAGATGAGCGCCAGCATCAGCGAAATCGCCAAGAACGCCGGTGAAGCCGCCAGAGTCGCGGCGCAAGCCATGCGCGCGGCTACCGAAACCACCGCCGTGGTGAACAAGCTCGGCGACTCCAGCGCGCAAATCGGCCAGGTCATCAAGGCCATCACTTCCATCGCGCAGAAAACTGACCTGCTCGCGCTCAACGCTACCGTCGAAGCCGCGCGCGCGGGCGAAGTGGGCGCCGGCTTTGCGGTCGTCGCCAACGAAGTCAAAGAGTTAGCCAAGCAAACCGCCGCGGCCACCGAAGACATCGCCAAGAAAATCGACACCATTCAAACCGACGCCAAGAGTGCGGTAGCGGCGATCAAGGAAATCACCGGCATCATCGACCAGGTCAACCAGATCTCCGCCACCATCGCCACCGCGGTCGAAGAACAATCTGCCACCACCAGCGAAATGTCGCGGAACCTTTCGGAAGCCGCGAAAGGTTCCGGCGAAGTCGCGCAAAACATCACCGGCGTGGCGCAAGCCGCGCAAAACACCTCGCACGGCGCCACCGACTCGCAAAAAGCCGCCCAGCAACTCGCGCTCATGTCCACGCAACTGCGCGGCCTCGTCCAGCAATTCAAGCTCGAATCAAACGGCCACGGCGGAAACTCCGGCCGCGGTGGCCGCGCCCGCGAGCCTCGTCTGGCCAGCGCCGAAGTTTGAATTGCACACCGCGTCGCGTCCATGCACCCGGCATCTTCGTAAGCGCGCCGGTTCATTCGACGGTAGTACGCGCCCATTCAAGAATAGTACCATAGAATAATAATACGCTCACGCTATCTTAGGCGGTGATCCCCGTTCTCCGCCCCGGCCTATGTAGCGCCGGCCGGGCGTTCCCTTCGGCCAGATCGGGGGAGGCGGCCGCTCTTTCTTTCCCCTGACGGCACCCCTCCAGGGATCCGGCGCCCGTCTTTTACCTCCGCCCGCTCGCCGCGCCCGGCCATCTTCGGTCTTCAATTCCAACTTCCT
>JBEKVU010000046.1:0-14410 GCA_049513775.1 Candidatus Acidiferrum sp. | reverse complement strand
CGTGAGAACTATGGCGACCTCCAAAAAAGCCGAGATCCTCCCCGGCACCCTAGACATGCTCATCCTGAAAACCCTCACCCGCGCGCCCCTGCACGGCTACGGTATCGCGCTCTCCATCAAGAACACCTCCGACGATGTCCTTACCGTCGAAGAAGGCTCGCTTTATCCCGCCCTGCAGCGCCTCCTCCTCCAAGGCTGGGTCCAGGCCGAGTGGAAAACCACCGAAACCAATCGCCGCGCCCGCTATTACACCCTTACTCGCGCCGGCCGCAAGCAACTCGGCATCGAGCACTCCCGGTTTGCAGCCATGATTGCCGCTATCGGCCGCGTTATGCAGGACGTTTGATCGGTTCGCTCAGGAGGACTCTTATGCACTCCATCCTTCGCTTCTTCAAAAGAATACAGATTCTCATCCGCCGCGAAGAGTTCGACCTCGACCTAGAGGAAGAGATGGCTCATCACCGCGAACAAAAGGCCCAAGCGCTGCAATCCACCGGCCTCAGCCCCGCCGACGCGCACCACGCCGCCAACCGCGAATTCGGCAACCATCTCCACCTCCGCGAACAAACCCAGGACGTCGTCGCCCTGTGGTTCGAATCCTCGCTCCAGGATTTTCGCTTCGCGTTCCGCCAGCTGAGAAAAAATCCCGGTTTCGCCTTCACTGCGATCGCCATGCTCGCCCTGGGCCTGTGCGCCAGCGTCTCCATCTTCGCGTTCGTTGACGCCACGCTCATCAAGCCCTTGCCCTACCAGGATCCCGCGCGCATCGTCGGCGTCTACGAATCCACGCCGCAATGCCCGCAATGCAATCTCTCTCTCCCGGACTATCTTGACTGGAAACAGCGCAACAAATCCTTCGCTTCGCTCGACGCCTATGATCACCCCGGATTCCTGCTGAGCACCCCTGAAGGCGCCGAGGCCGCGCGCGGCTCCCGTGTCACCGACGGTTTCTTCCGCACGCTCGGCGTAACCCCCATCCTCGGCCGCGATTTCTACTCCGGCGAAGATCTGCTCTCCGCCCCGCGTACGGTAATGCTTAGCTACGCTTACTGGCAGAAACGCTACGGCGGCAGAAGCGACGTTCTCGGCCAGACGGTAATCCTCGACAACCATCCAACCATCATCGTCGGCGTCCTCCCGGCCGGTTTTCATTTCGCTCCCGCCGAACCCGCCGACTTCTGGACCACCCTCCACCCGCAGAGCAATTGCGATCTTCGCCGCAGTTGTCACGGCCTCTATGGCGTCGCCCGCCTCAAAGACGGTGTCTCGGTCGCAGCCGCCCTCGATGACGCCAAAAATATCGCGCAACAACTCGCCCAGTTGTACCCCACCACCAACGTCGGCCAGAGCGCCAACGTTGTGCATCTCTCCGAAGTGATCGTCGGCAACATTCGTCCCATCCTGCTCATGCTGCTCAGCGGTGCCGGACTCCTCCTGATCATCGCCGGCGTCAACATCTCGAGCTTGCTCCTCGTTCGGTCGGAAAGCCGCAAACGCGAAATCGCCATTCGCAACGCTCTCGGCGCCGCCCGCATTCGCTTACTCCGGCAGTTCGTCACCGAGGGCCTGCTCCTCGTCGCTTCCGGCACCGCTCTTGGTCTGCTCGCCGCCTACTGGACCATGCACGTCCTGCTCACGCTCATTCCCGCGGACCTGCTCGCGCAAATGCCTTTTCTGCAAGGCTTGGGACTAACTTCCCGTGTACTCGCCTTTGCCGCGGCGCTCGCCCTTTGCGCGGCCATCCTTTTTTCTATCACTCCCGCGTTGCGCTTGTCGCTTCCGGAATTTCGCGAAGGGCTGGTCGAAGGCACCCGCGGCTCGGCGGGAACCACCTGGCGCCGCCTCGGCTCGAAACTCGTAATCCTCGAACTCGCCACCGCCGTGGTCCTGCTCGTTGGTGCCGGCCTACTCGGCAAGAGTTTGTATCTGCTGCTCCACGTGAATCTCGGGTTGCAACCCGAGCACCTCGCCACCCTGCAAATCGCCGCGCCCAAGTCCGCCTATGCCAAGAGCGAGCAAATCATCGCTCTAGAGCGCGAAATGGTCAGCCACGTCTCACAGATTCCCGGCGTGAAGTCCGTCGGCCTCTCCTCCGATCTCCCGGTAAACGGTTGGGGTGACACTTCCTGGTTCCGCGTCATCGGCCGTCCCTGGCACGGCGAACACTATGAAGTCGCCGAGCGCGACGTCAGCCCGGACTATTTCACGGCCATCGGCGCAAAGCTGGTGCGCGGACGCCCGTTCGTCGAATCGGAAGACGAAGCGAAGCCTCTCGTCGTGATCATCAATCAATCCATGGCGCGCGAATATTTTCCCGGCCAGGATCCCATCGGTCAGCAACTCACCTACATCACCCACGACGTCAAACCCATCGAAATCGTCGGCATCGTCGAAGACATCCAGGAAGGCCAGCTGGACAGCACACGCCACTCCGCCATGTACCGGCCCTTTAATCAGACCCCCGACACTTATTTCAATTTGGCGGTGCGCACTTCTCAAACCGAGCAATCCATTTTCCCCTCGCTGGACGCCGTCATCCACGGAATCAACCGCAATGTAGTCACAAGCTCCGCCGTCACCATGAGCGACTTGATCCACAATTCGCCTTCCGCCTACATCCATCGCTCATCGGCTTGGTTGGTGGGAGGTTTTGCCGCCATGGCACTGCTGCTCGGTGTCGTCGGACTCTACGGCGTCGTCGCCTATTCCGTCAGCCAGCGTACGCGCGAAATCGGCGTGCGTATCGCCATCGGCGCGCAACGCGCCACCGTCTATAACCTAATCCTGAAAGAATCCGCGACGCTGATCGCCATCGGCCTGGTCATCGGATTAATCTGCTCTGTCGCCGCTTCCGCCCTAATGAAAAATCTGCTCTTCGGCGTACGTTCCTCGGATCTCCCCACACTGTTCGCCGTAGCCGCGGTCCTAACCATCGCCACGCTAACCGCCAGCTTCATCCCCGCCCACCGCGCCGCCAGCGTCGACCCCGTCGAAGCCCTCCGCGCCGAATAGCGTGGGTGCCGTGCTACGGCAAGTCCACATCAAGCGCATAAATCTCCTGCGTGCCCGCATTGCGCAGCAGTAAAGGCGCGTCGTCTGGTGTCATCCCCAGCCAATATCCGAAGTAGCCGGTCTGCCGAAAATCCTTCAAATCCGCCACCCGCTCAAGCTTCCGGTCGCGCAAGCCCATGCGCATCACCGACGGCTGGTCCCCTTCATGCAAAAAATAAACATACTCGCCACTCTTCGACCAAACCGGAAAATCCCCCGCCACCTTGGTCAGGTCCGTCCACTTCTGACTCGCGAAATCAAACACCGAAAGAATGTGCGGATTCCGCGGCAACGCCACCACATACCGTCCATCCGGCGACCAGCGCGGCGAGAAGAACCCTTTCGATCCCGGCACCGTAGAAATCTGCCGCGTCTTCACGTCGAAAATCCGAATCGTAGTGTTCGCATCGGATGACGCTCCGCCAAAAATAATCCGCGTTCCATCCGGCGACCAGGAGGGATCGAGCTGTTCCTCCGGATCCTCCGCCATCATCTCGCGCGGTGCTCCTCCATCGCTTGAAACCGTATACAACTTGGCCTTTTTCCCCGGCGCAAAATTGAAGAAAACAATCTGCTTGCCATCCGGCGACCACTGCGGCTGCATCGCATACAGCGGTGGATAGCTCAACTGCACGCGCTGACTCCCGTCCGCCTTGCTCGTCCAGAGCGTTCCCTCCGGAAAACTCACGTACGCCACCGACTGCCCATCTTTTGAAAAGCTCACGCTCTCGGCGGAAAGCCCCGAAAGAAAGGGCGCAAACGCCGCCGATTTTTGGTCATAGCGCACCAACTCGCCGCGCGCCAGGGCCCCCACCACAAAAAGCCGCTTGCCATTCTTGCTCGGCAGCGGGGAAGTGAACGTCATCGGGCCGGTAGTCAACTGCAGCGGCGCATCACTTTTTCTCTTGAGCAAACCGCTCTTATCCGCCAGCGCCCAAATATTTCCCTTGGACTGAAAAACAAAATACCGCCCGTCCGCCGTCCACTTTCCGCAACATTCATCGGGCGGAGTGTGCCACCCGGAAAACAGCTCGTGCACGTTCGTCCCGTCGCTACCTACTTCCCACAGCGCGCTCTGCGTAATCGAATAGTCCCCCACGCTGAATCGAATGGCCCTGCCGTCCGGAGACCACGCCGGACCAAACGTCCGATCCGCCGCCGAAACCAGCTTGCGCGCTTCGCTGCCATCGCTCTTGGCCAAAAATAGATCGTGCCCCTTGGCGTACACCATCATCTGACCGTCGGGAGACCACGCCGCCGCCCGTCCTTCACCGAGCGTCCGCGGTGACCCGCCGAGCACCGGCACGCTCCACAACGGCCCATCCTCGTTCGCGCCCACCACCACGTGATTATCAAATCCCGGCGTAACCATCAGCGACGCGCCATCAGGAGAAACCGCCAGCAGCCCCATACTCGCGTCCGGAGTCGCCACCCGCACCACCTCACCGCCCGTCCCCGCCACCTGTGCGATTCCCCAACCTGCCGCCGCATATTCGTTAAAGTACAGCCGCGCCCCATCCGTCCCCACCAGATCTTTTTGACTTCCGTCATGCGTCACCGGCACGTAGCCCGAAACCTTGGCCTGGATCGCCGGCCGCGTTTGAAAATAAATGAGCAACGCAATAACAAGCAGTACCACGCCGCCCGCAGCGAGCCCCCATGTTTTTCCGCGTACAGGTCGCGCCGCAGCATCGGCACCCGCCCCCGCGCTGTATGCCTTAGTAGTCCCTGAAGCTCGCTCGCTCGGCAAGGCCCCAGAAGCTCGCGCGCCCGTGAAGAGACCCGACTCCGTGTCCCGCTTCAAGCGTCGCAAGTCCGCGCGCATCTCCGCCGCGCTCTGATAACGCAGGCTGCGATCTTTCTCAAGCGCCTTGTCGATAATCGCCCGCACTTGCTCCGGCAGTTGCGGATTCAGCTCCGACGCCGCCCGGGGCGTCTCGTGCAAAATCGCCCCGCACACTTCTCCGGCGCTTGCGCCTTCAAACGGCACACTCCCCGCCGCCATCTCATACAGCACCGCCCCAAACGAAAACAGATCGCTTCGCGCATCGAGCTCCTTCGCGCGAATCTGCTCCGGCGACATGTACGCCACCGTGCCCATCACCATTCCCGGGCTGGTCAGTTGATTGGCGTCGCCCTCGACGACGGTATTTGCCGCGGCCACCGAGCTACTCGGACGCGCCACTTTCGCCAACCCAAAATCCAGAATTTTGGCGTGCCCGCGCTTCGTCACAAAAATATTCGTCGGCTTGATGTCGCGATGTACGATGCCTTCGGTATGCGCGGCATCCAGCGCGTCGGCTATCTCGATGGCCAGCGACAGCAACACCTCGAGCTCCATCGGCTTTCCCGCAATGCGCTCCTTCAGCGTCACTCCCTCGAGCAACTCCATGGCGATGAACGCCCGTCCATCGGCCTCGTCAATCTCATAAATCGTGCAAATATTCGGGTGATTCAACGAAGACGCCGCCTTAGCCTCGCGCTGAAAACGACTCAACGCTTGCCAATCTTTCGCCAGTTCATCAGGAAGGAATTTCAGCGCCACGCGACGGCCGAGATTCACGTCTAGCGCCGCAAACACCACGCCCATGCCGCCACCGCCGAGCCTCTCGACGACGCGGTAATGCGAAATAGTTTCACTCATCAGGAATTCCCGGCGGGCATGAACAACCAATACTAGTTTGCACCCAAACCCAAGTCAACGAAGCCCAAGTCCAGGTCGGGGACTGGATTTCTGCCGCCAACCAACGCTTCTCGGGGTGAACTTAGAAAATACCCCGGCGGCCCGGGCGAGGTAATTAAAATCCCCCACCCTTTGCGAGGAGTCGCAAAGGGTGAGGGATATGTCGCGAACGAACTGCGGTGATAGCACCGCGAATCCGAGCTATCGATTGGTTGCTATTGTTACCCTCTCAGTTGTGACCAGCCCAACTGGGGCCACCGTGGCAGGAGCCGACGCCCTGGTCGGTGAAAGTAGCCGGTGTCCCTGCCGGCGCTACAGGAGCTTGCAGGGCCGACTGGAAATACCACTTGTAGCCGTTCGGCTCAAGCGTCAGGGCCATCACACCCCAGAAGTTCCCGGTTGACCCCACCTCGAGATTTAATGCGTTGAAGTTCGGGTTGCCGCTAGGATCCTCCAAGTTTGTTTCGCCGGTGCCGCTCGTCACAGTGGTTGTGACGACCGGATCAAGGGTCTCGCCGCCGGTGCCCACGATGAATTCACGGATGCCATTTTTAGGATCGTGATTCCCCGACGGGTCGAGCGGACGGTAGTGGGCAAAAAGGCCCTGCCCCTAATTAAAGTCCCCCGCGTTCGTCTTGCTATTTCTTCCGTTTTCCGCCTTTGGTTGAACGGTAGGGAAATCCGCACCAACACACAAGGCGAGGCGTGAAGACGGTTCTTCTCTTCCGGGTGAGTTCTAAGAGCGAGTTTGATTCTTGCCCACGGCAACACTTTGCTCAAGTCCTGATTCGTCTGCGCTTGTAACGCTCGATCCGCTTAAGCAGACCGCGGCATCGTTTTTTCCGCACGCACTTCTCGGCCACCCCATCGACCGTGAATTCCGAGGTGGCTCATCCTTCCCATGGCCGCCAAGCCCCCCGATTTGCTTATCTGTGACCTTGCGTTCGAATAACTAATGAGATAACACTTGGCGTTATTGCCATGCTATCTTCTACCGTGAAATTCGCTGTCCACCTGGCGAGCTCCTTCTCGCCCCAGATATGCTCCGTCCTTAGTTTTTCCGATCGGTCGCGATTTCCAGAAACGCACTCCCGTTTTTCAATCGTTTACACCCAGTTTTCACCCTCGCACTTCCTCGTATCCTTTGTGTCATCAGCGCGCTGCGCACTCTTTGCGCAAAACACCTGGGGGTAGGGTGTAGCGGGTCACGCAAATATTCTGTTAACTAGGTCGGCTACGATTCACCCGTCGCGCGCTTCAACATGGCCTCTGCTCATCCGCCTTCTGCTATCATCCCGCCTCGCATCGTCCCCCCCCTATAAAAGGGTTGATCGATGCGTAGAGGGAGACTCGGATGAGCTTTGCGACCAGGCTGGAGGAAATTCGCGACGGCTTCGAGCGCCCCTTCTGGGTCGCCAACATCAGCGAACTCTTTGAACGCCTCTCGTACTACGCGGTCTTCGCCTCACTCGTCCGTTACCTCCACGAAGTTTTGGCATTCCCGACCGAACGCGCCGCCAATCTCACGGGACTCTTCGGCGGGCTCGTCTGGTTCCTGGCCATCTTCGGCGGAGCCATCGCCGATCGTCTCGGCTTCCGCCGCGCACTGTCTGTGGCCTACCTGATTCTCGCCAGCTCCTACTTCCTGCTCGGCTCGATTGGCTCGCCGTGGTTCGCTTCCGTGCGCAACGCCGTGCCGCTGGTTGCGCTGGCCACTTTCCTACTTGTCTTGCCGCCGCTCGGCGTCGCCCTGGTCAAGCCCTGCGTGGTGGGCACCACCGCTCGCGCCTCGCAAGAGAACGTCCGCTCCATCGGTTACTCCATCTACTACACCCTCGTGAACATCGGCGGCGCGCTCGGCCCGTGGCTTGCTGGCCTGATCAACAAGCGTCTGCCGACCGACGTGGTTTTCCGCATGGCGGCGCTAAGCGTCTTCCTGATGTTTGTGCTGGTGTTGCTGCTATTTAAAGAGCCGCGACGTTCCGGCGAAAGCAAAACCGCGAGCATGGGCGAAACCTTCCGCAACTTCGCTCGAGTTCTCGGAAATCCCAAGTTCATGATTTTTCTGCTGATTTTTTCCGGCTATTGGATCGTCTACTGGCAAGAATTCATCACCCTGCCGCTGTACGTGCACGATTACGTTGATCCTGCGACGGATACCGACACTATGCTCTCGACCGGACCGATCGTGGTGATCGTCTTGACCGTAGCCATGAGCGTGGCCACCAAAAAGATGGCCGCCTTTCGGGCCGTACTGCTCGGCACGCTCTTTTCGATGGTGGCGTTCGCCATCCTGGCGATTCACCCGACGGTATTTGCCGCGTACGCCACGCTGGTGGTCATCGCGCTTGGCGAGCTCACACAGCAGCCGCGCTACTACGACTACATTTCGCGGCTCGCTCCGGCCGGTCAGCAAGGAACCTACATGGGCTTCGCGTTTCTGCCGCTCGGCATTGGCGCGTTCGTGGCCGGCCGTCTCGGCGGAGCACTGCTACACCAGTTCGGCGAAGTGCAACACCGTCCGCAGCTGTTCTGGTGGGCCATCACCGGAATCGGCATCGCCACCACCCTCTTGTTATGGATTTACGATCGCCTAGTAAAGCCGTCGGATGTGAAACCATCGGCGGAATTGTCGTGAAACCGTCAGCGGAAAGTCCCTAAGGATGAAGCTCAATTCACCATGCGTTGCAGCGATTCGAGTGCCTGGCGAGCGAGCGAATAGCGCGGCTCGATTTGCAGCGCTTCCTCAAAACAGCGGCGCGCGCGTGCGTACATCTCTTTTCCAAGATACGCGCGGCCCAGATTGTAGTGCGGAAAATGCCGCGGCTCGTAACGCTCCGCTTCGACGGCGCGCTCCAGCCACGGAATGGCTTCGTCAAAGCGCGCCAATTCAATCAGATAGGCGCCAATATCGTTATAAGGATTGCCAAACTCCGGATCCAGATCGATGGCGCGACGGCACTCGGCAATGGCATCGTCGATACGCCCCTGAAAGTGATAGGTCCAGCCGAGAAAGGTGTGCGCTTCCGCAGTCGGATGCAAGTCGAGAGAAGATTGATACAACTCCACCGCGCGTTCGTAATCGCCTTCCATCTGCGCTTGATAAGCATCCTGCAGGACTTCCCATGCGCGGGTCAGAGTTTCCTGGCTCATGCTTCATAGTTAGCACGCGGTTTCGGACGCGTCAAAAGTACGAAGGTGCAAGTCGTGCGCCGATGGAACCTGTACCAAATGCCGGGTCGTAGTATTCAGAAAGCAACTAGTAACTGAAGAACTAGCGCAGGGCGGAGTGGCAATTTGCGCGGCAAACGTACAAAATAAACGGGCAGCCCGGTTGCAGCTCAAGGGGGGAAGCGTGGAACGTGAATCGATGATTCGTCATTTCGTAATGGTCGGCTCCGCAGTTCTGGCCGTCAGCGTCGCAGTGTTTGCGCAAGATCCTCCGGCGAAAAAGCCCGCTCCGAGCACCGGAGCAAAGCCCTCGGCCGCCGCGGTGGCGCGCGGCAAAGAGGTTTTCGATAAAAAATGCGCCGTCTGCCATTACGCGGACAGCGACGCCAAGAAAATCGGGCCCGGCCTCAAAGATATTTCCAAGCGCGGCACGTTCACCGTGAACGGCAATAAGGTGACGGAAGAATCGCTGCGCACGTGGATTGAAAACGGCGATTCGCTGATGCCGCCGTTCAAAGAAGTTCTGGAAGCGCCGCAGATCAAAGATGTGGTGGCGTATGTGCGCACGCTGTAATTTTTTCGCGGCGATACGATGATTGAAAGGAATTTTCGCGCGGAAACATTTGCGGTGAAAAAGAAAAACCCCTGAAAACCTGCGTGGCAGACTTTCAGGGGCCACAACGAAAGAACAAATCGTTACTTGAGGATCGCGTCCTTGAACGCCTTCGAGGGGCGCAGCCGAACTACGGTCTTCGCCTTGATCTTGATGGCTTCACCCGTTTGCGGGTTGCGGCCCATGCGGGCCTTGCGATGCGCTTTCACCACACGGCCGATGCCGGGGATGACGAACTTGCCTGCGCCGCCCTTGGATTCTTTCACCGCCAGCTTGAACAGCTCTTCAAAAAACAAGGCCGCGGTTTTCTTCGGTGAGCCGATTTTCTCGGCCATGTGAGACACGATCTTCGTCTTGCTCAAAGGCTTGGCTGCCATCTAGTGTTATTCCTCCTGATATTCTTTCCACATTTTTACGTTCCACCCCGGCTGCGCCAGGGCAGGCCACAAGCGTACTACCCCATTTTTACTGCGAAAACACTCGGGCCGCAGGTGACTATAGCGAACGTGGAAGGCGAACGCAAGGCCAAACCGTGAAAAAGCCAGCAGAAATGCATATTTTCTTGCGCTGGGTTGTGAAAAACGCGGTGAAATCAGGCTTTTTCCGCCTGGGGACAGCAGCGCGCGGCGACGTGCTATGCTGACGGGCGCGAAACAGGCGGCACGCGCAAGAAATGCGCGACGAAAATGCCAGAACCAACGCCCAGCACAAATGCCACGCACCACGGAGAGCGAATGAACACGACGCCAAACTTACGGCAGCTAGAACAGCAGATAGCGGAGGCGGTGAAGCTTTCCCGGCGCCCGGTGGCGGTTTCTTTTCTGGATGTCATTCCGGCCAACGTAGAAAAATTTGATGGCACAGAACCTTCGAGTTGCAGTTTTTGGCGACTCGCCGCGGCGGGGCGTGTTTTTTATACGTTGCCGGAGAATCACTTTAACTGCGCGGTGGGAGCGTACACGCACAACATCGCTCTTTCGCCGGAGCGTGCGAAGGAAACCGGTGAGACGTTGAAATTTATGTTTGATCTCGGCTACGTAAAGCCGGAAGAAGTGCCGCAGATTCCGCGGCTGGCGAAGGCGCCGGTGGCGATTGTTTATGGGCCGCTCGGCGAAACGCCGGTGGCTCCCAGCGTGGTGCTGTTTGCTTGCAAACCCTCGGGCGCGATGCTGCTCAGCGAGGCGGCAAATCGCGCAGGCGTGGCGAGTGGTGCGCCGGCGCTCGGACGGCCGACGTGCATGGCGCTGCCGGCGTCGCTCGAGATGGGGGCGATTTTGAGCTTGGGATGTATTGGCAATCGCGTGTATACGGGGCTCGGTGAGGATGAGATGTATTTTGTTTTGCGCGGGGCGGATGTTGCCGCGGTGGCCGAGGCGTTGACTACGATTACTTCTGCCAATGGGGCGTTAGAGCAGTATGCGCAGGGCAGGCGGGCGGAGTTGGCTAGTATTTAGTGTTCGCTTGGAGCGTTGCGCGCGGTGCGTCCGCAAATAGCAGGCCGGAGTAAAAAGTCCGGCACCGCCTCCCGGGGCAAAACCCCAAGCGGCCACTACAAAGGCCGCTGCAAAAGGCGTTGCAGGGACGAGCGATCGAGCTAGAGCGTGGCTAGGTCGGCGTAGAAGTGGGCAATCGATTTTATGCCACCGAAATAGTTTTCTAGGGCAATGTGTTCGTCGGGGGCGTGGGCGTTTTCGTCGGGCAAACCGAAACCGATCAACACGCAGGGGACTTTGAAGGTGTCGTGCATTTGCGTGACGAAGGGGATGGAGCCGCCCTCGCGAATGAACACGGCGCGTTTGCCGAAACCTTTTTCAAGGGCGGTCTGCGCTTTCTTGAAAATGGGGGCCTGGAAAGATGCGGCCCAAGGCTTGCCGGTGCTAAGAACGTCGAACTTGCAGTGCACGCTCTTAGGCAGTAGTTTGCGAATGTGCTTTTCGACGAGCTTGGCGATTTTTTGCGGATCCTGATTAGGCACCAAGCGCGTGGAAAATTTCGCATACGCTTTGGAGGGAATTACTGTTTTGGCGCCCTCGCCCTGATAGCCGCCCCACATGCCGTTGATTTCAAGCGTCGGCCTGGTCCACAGACGTTCGACGATGGAAAAACCCTTTTCGCCGTCATAGGCGGCGGCGCCTACGGCGCGCTCAAAATCTTTCTTTTTCCAGGGCAGGGAATTCAACGCCTGGCGTTCCGGGGCGGAGAGTTTGGCGACCCCGTCATAGAAACCGGGTATGGCCACACGGAAGCCCTTGTCGTGAAGCTTGGCAAATAGTTCCGCGAGCACGGTGAGGGGATTGGGCACCGCGCCGCCATAGACGCCGGAGTGCAGATCGCGGACCGGGCCGGTGAGTTCGATTTGGTAGTAATTGAGACCGCGCAAGCCGTAGGTGATGGACGGAACGCCCTTGGCGAGCATGGACGTATCGGAGACAACCAGGGCATCGGCTTTGAGCTTTTCGCGATTTTTTTGAACGTACTGCCATAGGCTGACGCTGCCTACTTCTTCCTCGCCTTCAATAAGTACCTTTACGTTAATACCCAAGCCGCCGTTAAGCGCCTGCAGCGACTCCAGGGCTTTCAGGTGGATGTGCACCTGCCCCTTGTCGTCGGCGGTGCCGCGGGCGAAGAGATTGCCATCGCGGACGGTGGGTTCAAAGGCCGGAGTGGTCCAAAGATCGAGAGGCTCGGCGGGCTGCACGTCATAGTGGCCGTAGAAAAGAATGGTGGGCTTGCCCGGGGCTTCTAGGGATTCGGCATAGACCAGTGGATGCAAACTGGTGGGAATGATTTCAACCGATTTAAAGCCCGCTTTGGTGAGATTATCGGCTACCCAACGGGCCGCGCGTTCGACATCCGGCTTGTGCTCGCTTTTAGCGCTAACGCTGGGGATCCGAAGGAAGTCGAGCAGTTCGTTCAAATGTTGGTCGCGGCGCGCGTCGATAAATTCGGCAAGATTCATAGGAAGCCCTGGGGCTATGAGTCCTTTCGTATAAGTACGTAACTGCTGTTCCGAATGTTGCGGCCGCGGAGAGAGATGAGAGAGATAAATTTTATGAAACCGAGCCGCAGGTAAGATTCTATGATTGCGCGGGGAGATGCACAAGCGAGGCCGGGGAATTTTGAGGTTATTGTTGCGGAACACCTGTCATCAGGGGCAATTGACGGGGGCCTGAGGAGCATCTGAACATGAGTTATGAGCCTGACACTAGAAGCCTCGCCACGACGCAGCACGCGCGTGTTTCACAAGATGCGGGTGCACGCCAAAGGACGCGGATATCGCGGGAAAAAATTTACGGAAACCTGCGAAACGCAAGTAGTGAACGCGCACGGCGGGTTGCTGCTGCTCAAACAGGAAGTAACCCTCGGCGACATGCTGGTGCTGATCCACCCCGAGACGCTCGAGGAGCAGGAGTGCCGGATCGTGTATTTGGGCGAACCGGGAAGCAAAGGGCAGCGGGTAGGGGTGGAGTTTTTGACGCCGGCTCCGCATTTCTGGGGGCTGGATTTGGGCGATAGCCCGGTTTCCGGAACGGACGAATCTTCTTCCGTGCATTAACTGCAGCCGATTGACCTCAGAAGTTCGACCGGCCTTGCCGCGCTTTATCCAAAAATTCAAAGCGAGCCGCATGGAAATAATCTCGAACTCATCGAGCAGCCGCTTGCGGAGCAACGCGAGCTGCTTGGGTGCGCGAGTCTCGGCCGGTTAGCAGCACTACAATACGAAAGAGCAGGAGGATGGCGAGAATCGCGCCGTAGGCTAAGGGGCGAATGACGGCGGATTTCACGAGCCAGTAGTAGTGGATAACCGCCAGGATGGCGCTCAAATAGATCAGGCGATGTAGGGCTTGCCAGCGCTTGCCGCCGAGGCGGCGAATCCATCCGGCGGTGGACGTGATGGCCAAGGGGATGAGCAGCAGGAAAGCGGCGAAACCGACGGTGATGAAGCGGCGCTTCAGAACATCTTTCCAAATTTCAGAGATATCGAAAAATTTATCGAGCACGAGGTAGGTGCTGAAGTGCAGGCCAGCGTAGAAAAACGCGAACAGGCCGAGCATGCGGCGCAAGCGGACGAGTTCGGGCAGGCCGAGGACTTTGCGCAGCGGCGTAATGGCCAAAGTGATGAGCAAAAAACGCAGCGCCCAATCGCCTGTGGTGTGAGTTATGAATTCGATGGGATTGGCGGTGAGATCGCCGCGCAGCGCGCGCCAGCCGACGATGCCGATGGGCACGAGGCACAAAAGGAACACCGGCGCTTTGAGCCATTTGTTAGCGAGAAACTTGTGCACGGTTTTGCCGTATCCGGTAGCTAGAAATTTTTCTTTAGATCCATGCCCGTGTACAGGCTAGCGACCCGATCGCCATAGCCATTAAACATCAAAGTGTTGCGCTTGAAAAATTCGCCAAGGCGGCGCTCTTTGGCCTGGCTCCAGCGCGGGTGGTCGACGTTGGGATTTACATTGGAGTAGAAACCATATTCGTTGGGCGCGAGGCGGTTCCAGGTAGCCGGGGGTTGCTGGGACTGAAAGCGGATTTTTACTATGGACTTGATGCTCTTAAAGCCGTACTTCCAGGGGATCGTGATGCGGATGGGCGCGCCATCTTGCGGGGGCAGAGTTTCGCCGTACATGCCGACGCTGACGAGCGTGAGGGGATGCATGGCTTCGTCAAGGCGGAGACCTTCGACATAGGGATAGTCAAGACCGGAGTAGGCCGCTTCGGGCATTTGCTGGCGATCGAAGTAGCTTTCGAAGGCGACCCATTCGGCTTTCGAAGTAGGCTCAACAAGCTTGGCGAAAGTGTTCAGAGGAAAGCCGATCCAGGGAACCACGATGGACCAAGCTTCGACGCAACGGTGACGATAGATGCGCTCTTCTAGGGACACGAGCTTGAGA
>JBEKVU010000045.1:0-14411 GCA_049513775.1 Candidatus Acidiferrum sp. | reverse complement strand
GTTCGTAGAGCGCGTTGAAGGTGTGAAAAAACTCTTCCTGGGTGCGTTCTTTGCCGGCGATGAACTGAATGTCGTCGACGAGCAGCACGTCGACGGTGTGAAAACGGTCGCGGAAGCTGATCATACGGTCAAAGCGGATGGAGTTGATGACTTCAATGGTGAATTTTTCCGCGCTAACGTAGCTCAAGCGCATGGCGGGATTGCGTTTTTTGATAGTGTGCCCAATGGCGTGCATCAAGTGGGTCTTGCCCATGCCCACGCCGCCGTAGAGAAAGAGCGGGTTGTAGGACTTGGAAGGCTGCTCGGCGACAGCGCGGGCCGCGGCGTGCGCGAATTCGTTGGATTTTCCGACAACGAATGACTCGAAGGTGTAGCGCGTGTTGAGCTGATGATCGCTGCTATCAAAGTTGAGCTTGGCCTGCTTGCCGTCGGTGACTTGCTGAGTTACGGGTGCGGGCTCTTCTTCGGTGCACACGTATTGCACTTTTACGTTTGGCGTGCCGATTTCGTGGAAGACGGCTTTGACGATGTCACCGTAGGTGCGCGTAAGCACCTGACGGAAGACGGTGCTCGGAATCTGCACGTAGAGGTTGTCGCCCTCGGCGCGATTGAGGCGCGTGGGCTGAAACCAGGTGGTGAAGGTGTTGATGCTTACGCGGGATTTCACGCGTTCAAGGAACCGGTCCCAGGAGTTGGCGGGTTCAAGTTCGCGTGCGGGATGAATGGCTGTGGTCATCGATAGAGAAAAGAGGGCCCTGCGCTATTTCCACAGATGTTAATAAGCTGTGGAAAGCGGGCCCGAATCATCCTTCTTCTGGCTGCGGGAGTTCAATGCCCGTGCCGAACGTCTGCTATGCCCCTGTTGCTACCTGCTAGATGCTTTTTTGCAGCCCGTGAGATGTGCGCGGCTCGGCTGGTTTGGCCGGCACAAAGCAACCGTTTTTAGTCAGCGCGGGATTGTCGCTGATTGAAGCGAAGGGGGCAAGAGAAAAGTGAGCAAGGCCCGGAAGCGCGATGCACATGGCGTGCACAGTTTTTCCACAAGGCGATTTTTGCGGCGTGATTCTGCGCGCATGCGAGTTTTTACGGGAATATTACAAAAATTTCCCGCCGAGCGAACGACGCAACGTAAAAAGAAATAAATTGGGCCTGAGGAAAACTTGTTCATGGTGATGATTTTTTTTCCGGGCTGGCGCCGGCGGTGGCTTTCTCCGTCTTAAATCTTTCCGTTGCGCCGGGACGCGCGAATTCATAAACGCCCGCGGCTTCCGTGCCCGCAAGAATGTGGTACGAGTTCACGAGGATGGAGGTCGCTTCGATGCGGCCGCCGTCGGGCGTGTACAGCAAATAGGTGGCTAGGCGATTGCCATCTTTATTGAAATGCAGCAGCTTATTGTGCAGCGCGATCCACACTTCTCCAGTTCCGCGATCGACGGTCACGGCCGTGAGGTTGCGTTTAAGGTACGGCGGCTCATGGCGTTTTTCCTGGCGATCGATTTCTTTGCGAGCGGCTTGCGCTACCTGCAGAGCGTCAATAGAGGTGTACTGGATTTCCTGTGCAGCGACGCCGAAGGATTCATATACCCGCACGGTGGGTTCGGGCATGAAAGGAAACGCATAAAAAAGCTGGCCTTGCGCGTTGGTGGCGAGCAGACCAGTGCTTAGATAGCGGTTCAGTTCGTCGCGATCGGACATCGGTTCAGGATCGCCAAACTCGCGGACGTCCCGGCCGTTCTTGTCGTAGACCGTGATGAGGTGGGTTCCATGGAGTGTTGCGACGGCGACTTCGCCCTCGGTGAGGGCCGCGAGCGCCACCGGTGCCGTAACGGGAATGGAGCGCAGCAGCGTGCCCTCCTTCGAGAACACCAGCACGGAGTTGGCGCCACGGTCGGCCACGTAGATGTTGCCTTGGGTGTCGACGTCGCAATCTTCTCCAAAGACCATTGCGGCTGGGCGAGCTTTCACGTTTGCTGAGGCTGACAGTGCAGCGCCGATCTGCATGACGGGCTTAAAGTTGGATTCGTAGATCAAAACGCCGGGTTGCGGCGAGACGAGCAGGTAAAGGCGGCCGTCAGAACCTTCCCGCATAGCGCGCAGGCCCGGACCGAGATCCGTGAAGACACGACGGCCAGCGGTCAGGTCTTGGCTCTCGATGTCCAGTTGCGGGGGCTCCTGCGCGGCTAATCTGCCGGGGAATAGGCCCCATGACACGGCTGTCAAGAGCGCGGCCAGAAGACCTGACAAGAAGTAGTTTTTCAAAAATGGCCACCTTGGCTTAAGCGTCAGATTCAAGAAACTGCCGACCCGCCCTTGAACTTTGTTGGATTGGCACGACTTACCGTATGGCTGTTCAGAATGTTTAAGACGCAAACAGGTTGCCCTGAGGTACGCGCAGCAGGCACCCCCGGACTGCTGCCTAAATCCCATCCGGCGGTCCGGCACTCAATCGATGCGAAGGCGAAGCCGCTCTATAGAGCGGGCACGGAGTCGACCGGCAGTGTTTCGGGCGCCTTCGTCGTCGGTTTCAATGAGTACCGCATTCATCTGCACGTCCCCGCTGGCGACTTCAAATCGCGCCGGTAAACCATTGATAAATTTACGGATAATGGCTTCGCGGTCCATCCCGATGACGCCCGAGTGCGGGCCGGTCATGCCCACATCGGTGATGAAGGCGGTGCCTTGTGGCAGGACATGCTCGTCTGCGGTGGCCACATGCGTGTGCGTGCCGACGACTGCCGTGGCTCGCCCGTCGAGATACCAGCCGAGGGCAATTTTCTCGCTGGTGGTCTCGGCATGCATATCCACAAAAACCACGGCGAGGTCCGGAGGCAGGGAGGCGAGTAACTCGTCCGCCTTACGGAAAGGGTCGTCAATGGCGGGGAGAAAGACCCGCCCTTGAAGATTGATTACACAGTACTTAACACCATTCTTGGCGGCGCCGATATACAGACCGCTTCCTGGACTACCATCGGGGAAATTGGCTGGGCGCAGGAGGCGCGGCGCGTGCGGCAAGTAGTCCAGAATTTCGCGCTTGTCCCAACTGTGATTGCCACCGGTCAGGACGGCGATGTCGGTCTGCAGCAGCTCTTCGGCGATGCGCGGCGTAATGCCAAAGCCGGCGGCGGAGTTTTCGCCGTTCGCTATGACCAGGTCAATGTGCCGTTGCGCCACCAAATCGGCGAGCCGGTCGTGGACGATTTGGCGCCCTGGCGAGCCGACAATGTCACCGATGAACAGTATGCGCATGGGGTGGGTGGACCGCCTAAATAGAAAAATGGAGCGAACCGCTTAGCCGTGGGGAGCTAGGCCGTGAACCTCTGAAATAAAGTGGGCGCCACGAGCCAGCCGTTAGGCTTTCCTGCCCCGTTCGAGAGTCCGTTTGATTGATCGGGACGCCCGAACGGGACAGGCCGTGCACACAGGATGGCTATCCGCAGCACCTCAGAGATTCGTCATTGGTTCAAACAGCTTTCGCACCCACACCTGCTTTGAAGAACGCTCCGCTGCTATTGTAGCGTTGCAGCGGAAGGCGCGTCCAATCGCGGGCGAAACAAATTTATTCTGTGCGCTCTCAGACCAACCCCGCTTGCCTCGGATTAGGGGCAAGCAGGCCACGAATGCGCGCATTGAGCGGCTCTGAATACAGCCTCGCAATCAAAGCGGCCAGGAGAATCGCCAGGAGGAGGAACAGTAAGAGCCACAAGGGTTTATCGCTGGGCGGCAGGGCATGGCGGTCATAGACGTTGCGCATGAACGCCAGCACCACGATGTGAAACAGATAAAGCTCGTAGCTGTGACTGCCGAGCCAGGCCAAAGGACTGAGCGATCGCTGAAATGGGTTGGGCCGGCGAGCCCCGGCCAAAGAGTCTTGGGCTGCGCCTTCCAGAAAAAGAAAGAGCGCTGTGCCTCCGGCGACCAGGCTCGGTCCAAAGATCGCGTTGCGGTCAATGTCCTTGCGCAGGTAGATCCAAGCGACAAACGCTAAGGCCGCGAGTTGTAGCAAGCGTCGAACGATGTCGCGCCGAGCCAAGCGGCCGACGGCGTCGCGGATCTGAGTTTTTCGAGAAAGCAGCGCCACGCAGCAACCCATGGCGATAGCGTCAAAGCATGCGAAGTAGCCGTATAGGAATTTGATTTCGTCGTCCGCGTGATGGCTGCGGTAGACCGGGCCAAAAATAATCGCCGCGGCCCAAACGCCCAGGATCAATGCGTCGCGGCGCAACAACAGGCACAGCAGCGGGAACACCAGGTAAAAAACCTCTTCGACGGACAAAGACCACAAAATGTTGAGGCCGTAATTAAAATAGCCGACCTTGGCCATGAGTACGTTGTGCCAGAAGGTCAGGACGGACAAATCGGCAGTCAGAAAGGAAACCTCTTTCGTGCCATCGCTCTTGAAATATGGGACGCCGGCGAGACCGAGCGTGGTGATGACCGCTAATATCAGCAGCAGACAGGGGAAAATTCGCGCAAAGCGAAAGGCGTAAAACCTTTTGGCGGAGATGGTACCCAGAGCACCGAAACGGCGCAGCGACGTTGAGGAAATCAGAAAACCGGAAATGACGAAAAAAATCGTGACGCCATAATTTCCGTTGCGCGCCACGGCTTCGACGAATTTGGCGCTCAGCACCGCGGCCAAGGGGCTATTCGCCAGGTTGTAGGCTAAATGAAAGTGCAGGATGAGAACGAGCAGGATGGATACGCCGCGCAGCACATCGATGCGGTAGTCGCGAACATTTTGTGCCCGTAGCGTCGGTGACGGTGACACGCTTTGAATTGTCTCACGGGCGCGCGCTTGCGTATTTAGTTGCCATATTCGACACGCCTTAACAGACTATGGTAGGGATCGGACGTTCAGGGTGAGGGAAAAGAGGGAAACCGATTGCACGATCCGCGCACGGAATACCACCAGCGTCTAGAAAACTATGCCGGGCAGATGGCGGTCGAAAACCGCCGTCACCTCGCTTTGGGAAACGCCAAGCTGGCTGCGCTTCTTGTGGAATTTGCCGGGCTGTGGATGGTCATGGCCCGCCATTGGTTTCCGCCGTACTGGCTGATTGTCCCCGCGGTGTGGTACGTGATTCTAGCCGCGGTGCATGAATTTGTGCTGCGCAGAAAAAAGCGTGCGGAAGTCGCTGGTGACTTTTATAAGCGGGGCATCGCGCGCGTAGAGGATCGTTGGGCGGGCACGGGGCCAACAGGCGAGAACTTTCGCGAACGAAATTATTTGTATGCGGACGATCTGGATCTGTTTGGAAAAGGTAGTCTTTTTCAATTGTTGTCTCAGGCGCGGTTGCCGATGGGCGAAGAGCAGTTGGCGGAGTGGCTCGGCAAGCCGTCGGATTTGCCGGTCGTTTTGCAGCGGCAAGGGCTGGTCGAGGAGCTGCGCGCGAATCTTGATCTGCGCGAATATCTGGCGGCCGCCACCGAAGCGTTGCGGGCGCGCCTGGACCCGCAAACGCTGTTTGGATGGGCGGAGGCGAAGGCGATTTTGCCGCGGGGAGTTTGGCGTGGCGTCCTGGTGGCTTTGTCATTGGCGTTCGTCATGACCACGGTTGTTTGGTTCCGGTCCACCGTTTACTCCCCGTTGCTGTTCGTCTTGGCGCTGGAAATTGTGATGCGCCGCTGGCTGCGGGCCCGCGCGGACGAGGTGATGCACGGCACCGCTTGCAACGCGGAAGGTTTGCTGTTGTTTGCCGATGTGCTGCTACGGTTCGAGCGTGAAGCGTTCACTTCGCCGAAACTGGCGGCGATGGCGGCGAAACTGCGCGGCGACGGAACGGAGCGGAAGGCCGCGGCCTCGACGGCCGTACGAAAGCTGGCGAGAATTGTGTATTGGATCGACGCGGGCCATAGCTTGCTCGGACACCTGCTCGAAGTGCCGCTCCTCTACAGCGTTCAAGTGGGTTACGCGGCGGAGGCTTGGAGACGTCGCTGGGGCGGCGAATTGCGCGACTGGGCGCGGATCACCGGTGAGATCGAAGCGCTGCTGTCGCTGGCGGGCTACGCCTACGAACATCCCGCGGATCCCTTTCCCGTGTTTATCGAGGAACCGAATCATGTGGCGGAATTTCACGGCGAGGAGCTTGGCCATCCGCTGATTGCCGCAGCAACCTGCGTACGCAATTCTGTTTCTCTTGCGCAAAACGCGCGCGCGATTCTAGTCAGCGGCTCGAACATGTCCGGAAAAAGCACGTTCTTGCGAACCATCGGCATCAATACGGTGCTAGCGCTGGCGGGCGCCCCGATTCGCGGGAAATCGCTACGCCTAACGCCCTTGGCGCTAGGAACGCGCATCCGCAGCGGGGATTCGCTCCTGGAAGGGCGGTCTAATTTTTATACGGAAATTCTGCATATTCGCCGAGTTTTTGCATTGCTCAAAGAAAGCAAATATCCGTTGTTGTTTCTTTTTGACGAACTTCTTGAAGGGACAAATTCCAAAGATCGGCGCATCGGCGCGCAAAGCTTGCTGGAGGTACTGCTCAAAGCAGGGGCGATCGGAATCGTTAGCACACACGATCTGGCGCTGACGGAGATTGCCACAACTATTGGCGCTCCGCTGCGCAACATGCATTTTCAGGATCAAGTGGTCGACGGCAAAATGGTGTTTGACTACCGGTTGCAGGATGGCATGGTGACAAAGAGCAACGCACTTGAGCTCATGCGCCTGATTGGCCTCGAGACGTAATCGGCTATTTTCCCGAGTGCCATCTTGATGCGGAGCAACGGGAATTTGCGGAAGCGAAGACCGTTCTGGCGCAAAAACAGCCCGGCATGGGCAAACTCAGAGAGAATGAGCCGTGTTTCGCGGGGGCGCCGATCTGAGCAGAAATGGCCTGCCAAGATAGCGCGCCCCCGCTGGCGGGGAAACCTTCAACTTAAAAGTGAAAGCCCAGCTCCGCCGTAAACGCGCGGGGCGTAACGTAGTGCGTCCCGCTGAACGTGGACAGGAAGTTGTACAGCGCCACTTTGTCAGTTACGTTGACCGCCGTGAATCGCAAACTCCACTTGTAGCGGTCACCGTGAAATAGATTGTCTTCGCCCACGGCCACGTCAAATAAATTGCGCGGCGCGATGCGCGGAGGATTCTTGTCGTCGTTCTCCGTGCCCGGAGCGGGGACGCTGATGTATTTCGAGCCGTAGGATGCCGCGGGGCAGAGATTTGGACCAAATGATGAACTGATCGGCGTGGTGGGTGTGGCAAACACGCTGCCGCAAAATAGTCCGGCTTGGAACTGTTGATCCGGCGATATTCCGGAAACGTCGATGAGATTATCGGGGCCACCGCCGTCCGGACCGTTGGCGCAGGATTCGCCTCCGAAGCACGGCACTGGGCCGGCCACCAGTCCGCTGTCGTAGCGCCAGCTGAAGCCCACCCACGGTCCGCGCGTCCATGGCTGATACTGCAGATGCGTGGTCTGGTTGAAGGTCTCGTCGTGGTCGATGCGAAACACCGAGCCGCCGCCTTGCGAGGACGGCGTAGCACCGATGCCGCTGACCTGCGGAGTGAAGAACCGTGCTGCCACGCTGGACATTACGACGAAGGCGGTAAAGCCGTGGAAGTTCGGAACGGTTGCGCGGATGGCATAGCCGGGAATTTTCGAGCTGTCCCACTCGATGGGATAGGTGATTGGCGTATCGCCAAGTACGCTGAAGTCGAACGCTTTGTGCGTGTACTTCCAGATGTACTCGCCGTCGATGACGAGATACTTTCCGAAGGCTTGCTCGAGGCCCGCGTGAAATTCGTTGCGATGACCCGGGCTGAGCGGCGGCACGGACGAGGAAACGCATTGACCGCCGGCGACCGATTCCTGCAGATCGAAAATCACCGGGTTGTTGCAGCCGGTGCTGGCCAGAATCAAATTTTCGTTGAACGGAGTTTCCATGGTGCGCGCGTAAGAAATGCGCAACACCGTGCTGGTGGGTTTGAAGTTGTAGGCGATGCCCAGGCGCGGTTCCAGTTGCTGGGCGCTGGCGAGGCCGCGGTAGACATCGCCGCGCAGCCCCAGGTTGAAGCTCCAATTTTTGATGGAGATGGTGTCCTGCAGGTAGAGCGCGGCTTCTTTAATGTTGGTGTTTCCCGCGAAGGTGAAGATTCCGCTGTTGGTTTGTCCCGCAGGGCAGCCGTCGGATGCGGGCAGTGCGGCGGTGCGCGTCAGGTCGTAGCACCCGAGCAACGGAAGGAAACCGGGATTGACCGCGCCTCCGGGATTGCTCAATCCTCCGCAAGCGGCGGGATTGGTCAGACTGGGGTTGGTATCGAAACTTCCATCGGCATTCAAGCAAACCGCATTCACCGTTGGGTCGACGATGCCGAATCTGTCATTTTCCGAGAGCGCCGTGTTCTCGAAAGTAATTCCTGCTTTCACGTTGTGAATTCCCTTTACGTAAGAAACCACGGCGCGGCCGCCAGCGTTGGTCAAAGTGCGGTTCTGGCCGACGGTTTCGAGTTGGAGGTCGGGCGTGGCATCCGCGAAGGGGTTGCCGCTCGGATAGTAGTTGTACTGATCGCGGCGCACGAAAGCGCCCGCGGTGAGCACGGTGGAAGTGTTGATCAAGCGCGTCCAGGAAGGCGCAATATTAAAGGTTCCGATTTTTGAGCGTTGATCCTGCGGTCCGACCGGTTGGCCGTTCGGTCCGAGCCCGCCGCACGAGCCGATTTGTCCAACGGGACAAACCGGCGTAGGCGCGAGCAAAGTCCATTCGGTAGCGTTCTGAGCGTCGTAGGAATTGGGCGTTTGAAACCACGAGCGGCTGTAGCCGAGATTGAGGCTGAGCGTGTCTTTTGGTGAAAGCTTGAAGTCCACGCGGTCGAAGAAATTTTCTTCGTTGCCGCGATCGTGAATCACGCCGAGTTCCGGTCCGTCGAGAAAGCGCGCGGTGTTCAGGCCGCTGGCGGAGATGAAGTTGCCCCACTTAGCGCCGCCGTAAGCCAGGTCGAAGCCGCCGTTCACGGTGCCAAAAGAGCCGTAGGAACTGGTGATTTGGCCATGAGCGGGATTAACACCCAGGCCCGAGCGTGTGGTCACCTCGATCACCAGGCTGGTCTTGCCGCCAAATTCCGCGGGCGGCGCGCCGGAAATCACTTCGAGCGATTGAATCGAATCCTCAGGAATCTGATTTGAGAACACTTTGCTCTGTTGATCAGTAATTGCCTGGCCATCAATCGAGAAGGAATTCGAGGCGTGGTCGCCAAGCCCGTGAAAGAGGCCGTTGGAGTCTGCAGCGACCCCCGGGGTAGTTAGCGTCACCAGCGAGCTGACGGACGAAGTGCTCTGCAGCGGGAGTTTCTCGAACAAGCCGCGGTCGACGTCGGTGTGGAAGGTAGAGTCGTTTTCCACGAGATCCCCGCCCGAGGCTTCTACGGTTACGCTGGTGGCCGCGGTGCCCAACTTCAAGGTAATTTGCGCCACCGTGGGTACTGAGGAACGCAAGTCGAGATCCTGCGTGTACGAAGTGAACCCATCCTCAGTCACCTTGAGGTGATAGGGATTAAACGGCACATTGCTGAAGCGGAATGTGCCGTCGACTCCCGTGGTCATCGTGCGGGTGTAACCACTAACCGGATTCGTTATTTCCACGTTAGCTCCGGCGATGATCGCGCCAGAGGGATCCTTCACCGTGCCTTCGATGGATCCGGAATTTCCCGATTGTGCATTCGCGGAAATATTTGCCAACGACAAAACACCTCCCAAAAACAAAAGCGAGTAAATGCGCCAACGCTTTAACATTTTTCTTCGTCCCCTCGAGGGCCCGCAGCGGGCCGTGTGTGCAGTTGTGGATAGAGGCCGCCCGGAAAAAATGGCGGCGACGCGGGCTGGGTGGTAAAGCCGGCGCGTCAAATTAGGCTTCAAGCTAGCGGGGAACTATGCGACAGGCGGGGCGCGGGAAGGCCGGTGCAGGGAGAAAGAATCGTTTGGTGCGTCGTACTGCGGGTTTGCGGTAAGCCAAACAATCGGGGCCGGCGCGATCGAAAACGCTAGACGCGCCGAAGCCAGCGCCGGCATATGCAGGGCCTGGCATACGTGGCAGGCGGTGTCCGGGCCGGCGGTGTGCTCATGCAAGAGCGCGCCGCCGCAAGCAAAGTACAGGAGCGCCGCGCAAGCGAGCAGGGCTAGAGCGCTTTGCAGTTGCGTTCGACCGGCTTTGCGCTCTAAAACTTGCATTTTGCAGGCACGGCGGCGTGCCAACTACATTTTAAGTCAGCTACACACCACCGTGCCCAGTTGGACGTGGCTTTAAGCCATTTGGTTACCCATGATGTTTTGGTGGGATGCCATCGTTTTTTGTGATCGGGCTAGGACTGCTTGCGCAAGAGCTCCACGACATCATCGACCTGCGCGTGTACGTGATTGAGCGTGCGCGCCAGGCCTTGAATTTCCTGTTCCGCCCGACGGTTTACGTCATAGTCGAGCTCGCCCCGCAGCCGGTCTTTTTTGTCCTGGCGGTTTTGGCTCATCATAATCACGGGCGCCTGAATGGCGGCCAGCATGGACAGGAACAGATTCAGCAGAATGTAGGGGTAAGGATCCCAGGCCTGCCCGCGCAAGATCGCGTTGGCCGCGACATAAACCGACAGCACAATTCCGAACATAATAATAAAGCTCCAGGAGCCGCCAAAACGCGCCACCGCGTCGGCGATGTGCTCGCCGAAAGTGGCCTGCTCTTCGATCAGCTCATTGGGATTACGCGCCGCGCGCACGCGCACCAGTTGCTGTGAGGCATGAAACTGCCGGCCCAGCACAGTAAGCATATCCACCCCGGCGAGCGGTTTGCGCTGCAGCAGCACGGTGATATCGTGCTGGTCCACTTCGACAGCGCTGCTTTCCTCCGTGGCCATCGCCGTGGTTTGGTGCGGCGTGCCGTCAAGCATGGACGCAAAGCCAAAGAACTCGCCGTGCGCGGGCCGATCCACGATCACTTCCTGATGGTCTTCGTCGACGGTGCTTACCTGCACCGCACCGGACACCAGGACATAAGCGCGGCCTCCGGGGTCACCCATTTTGTAAATGCGCTGGCGCGGCGCAAAGGTTCTGAGCACCACCTCGCTCGCCAGCACCGAGAGCTCGTCGTCGTCCAGGAGAGCAAATAGCGGAACGCGCTTCAAGATTTGCGGATCGCAAGGCATCGGACACCTCAGAATGGGATATTGACGCAAGAGCATTTCATAAAAGTAGTTACCGGAACAACCTGCAGCTAGGGGAAAGGAACGGGTCATTTTCTCTATGGCCAGCACGCTCTATTGACCACACCACCGTTCCGGCCTAAGCTCTTTCGTGCTAACAGGATGCCCATAAGTAGTCGCAAGGCCGCATTGCTGGCTGTTCTTTTCGCGCTGATCTTTCTTGGTGCGCAGTTGCACTTTTGCGCCGACTTGACTGGCGCACCGAGCGGCACGCACATCTGTCCGGTATGCTCAGCGATCGGCGCCGCGGTGCCGACGCCGACCCCGGCGATCGCGATTGTCTCGCACGTTCGTCCACTGCAGGTCGTCGCGCCCAGTGTATCCGGTTCCCTGGAAATTCCCCGCGCCACTTCTCCCAGAGCCCCTCCCACAAATTATTAGTCGTCCTTCCGCTGCTTCATTAGCCATCAGCGAGTTCGCTGCCTGTCCCTCTGTGGACCGTTAAGGACAATTTCGATGAAGAAAGGATTTGCTATCGCTGCGCTGACGCTGGCATTGCTGCCCGTGATCTCCGCCGCACAGGGGACGGGACAAGGAGCGGCACCGGGGAATGTTCCTCCGCCGCAGCCTGCCAACCCGCCGCGCGCGGATACCACGCAGGCGGCGCCGGTGCGGATCACGCTTGATGACGCCATCCGCCTGGCGCTGCAACACGATCACGCTTTGGCCGCCGCGCGCACCACCATCCTGCAAAACCAGGCCCAGGAAATTACTGCCAACTTGCGTCCCAACCCCAACATCTCCTGGGACTCGCAGTTCTTTCCGCTCTTCCACCCCGAGGAATTTGGCACCGCTTACCTGAATACCCAAGCACAATTCGATATCGGCATCGGCTATCTTTTTGAGCGCGGCAGAAAACGCCAGCATCGCCTGGAAGCCGCGCGCGATCAGACGGCCATGACGCGCGATCAGGTGGACGACACGCAGCGCCAGCTTATCTTCAACCTGGCGCAGCAATTCGTCGCCGTGCTTCTCGCGCAGTCCACCATCGATCTTGCGAATCAGGACCTGGACAGTTTTCAGCAAACCGTGGATATCTCGAACGAGCGTTACAAGCTCGGCGACATGAGCGAAGGCGACCTGCTGAAAATTCGCCTGCAACTATTGCAATTTCAGAGCGACCTTTCCACGGCGCGCGTCGCCAAGGTGCAGGCACTGGCTTCGCTCCGCCAGTTTCTCGGTTTTGAGTCCGTCCCGGATAATTACGATGTAGATGGCGAACTCTCGTACGTTCCAGTACGCGAAGGGATTGACGACCTGAAATCACTGGCGTTGCGGTCTCGCCCGGACTTGCAAGCCACGCAACAGGGCGTGGTTGCGGCGCGCAGCCAGGAAACTCTCGCGGAAGCGAATGGTAAAAAAGATCTGGGCGTCACCTTCGATTACACGCATACCAACGGCCAAAGCAGTGGAGCGTTCTACTTCAATATTGATTTGCCGATTTTCGATCGCAATCAGGGCGAAATCGCGCGCACCAAATACGCCATCACGCAGGCGCAGGAACAGGAACTTGAGTCCGCGCAGCAAGTACTGACCGATGTCACAAGCGCCTACGCCAACCTGAAGTCCAACGACGAAATTATTCGGCTCTATCAGGGCGGCTACGTCGACCAAGCGAAGGAGTCCCGCGATATCAGCGAGTACGCCTACAAACGCGGCGCCGCCAGTTTGCTGGACTATCTGGATTCCGAACGCACCTATCGCGCCAACCAGCTTGCGTATCGCCAGGCGCTGGCCAGCTATATGACCGCCGTTGAACAGATGCGCGAAGCCGTGGGAACGAGGACGCTGCCATGAGATTGTCGAGCAATCGAAGTATTGCCACGCGATGCATCGTTACCCTCACTGCCGCGCTGGTATCCGCCGTGACTTTTTCCGGATGTGGGTCCAGTGGACCAAGCGAGTCTGAATCGAAGATGACCTCGTTCTCCACGAACGAAAGCAAAAACGACACAGCCTCGCTTTTCACGGTTCCACAAGAACAGATGGCGCATCTGCAAGTGATCGCCGTCGAAAAATCACATCTGCCGCGCGTCCTGCGGCTTACCGGAGCGGTGGCCTACAACGCGTTTGCCACGACGCCGGTATTTTCCGCGATTGGCGGACCCGTCGAAAAAATTCTGGTGGACCCGGGACAGGTCGTGCATCTGAATCAACCGCTCTTACTCGTCAGCAGCCCGGACTATTCCGCCGCGCGTTCGACGTACCTTAAAGCCAAGAGCATTTTTCTTCTCGCGGATAAAAATTATGAACGGTCCAAGGACCTGTACGAGCACAAAGCCATAGCCGAGCGCGATTTGCAGCAGGCAGAGTCCGACCGCGCTGCCGCGCTGGCTGATTTGCAATCCGGTGAAGACGCCCTGCGCGTTTTAGGAATTAAAGATCCGGAAAAATTCGCCGATACGAAAGCCACTTCGGAAGTCCCGGTGCTCGCGCCGGTGAGCGGAGAAGTCGTGGAACGGCTGGTGGGTCCGGGCCAATTGCTGCAGGCCGGTGCCACGCAGTGTTTCACCATCTCGGATATGAGCACGGTTTGGGTGCTCGTGAATGTATATCAAAGTGATCTGGCGTACGTGCATGTGGGCGATACGGTGGAGATTGACACGGACAGCTATCCCGATAAATTTCACGGAAAGATTTCTTATCTCGCGCCGGCGCTCGATCCGAATACGCGCACGTTGCAAGCACGCATCGTGGCCGGCAATCCCGGCGGCAAGCTGAAAAAAGATATGTACGTCACCGCCGTGGTGCAAGCCGGTGCGACGAACGACGTGCTGACCGTGCCCGACTCTTCGGTCCTGCACGACTCGGAAAATGTGCCGTTCGTCTATCTGCAGCAAACCGAAGCCAACAAGTTTGCCCGGCGCATCGTGAAAATCGGGGATAGTAACGACGGCCGCACGCGCATCGAGAGCGGCTTAAAAGAAGGCGACAAAGTTGTAGGCGATGGCAGCCTGTTTTTGCAATTCAAGAATTCTCTCGAGCACTAGCGCGCTTTGAAAGGCGTGAAGATGTTTACGGAAAAACATTCGTGATTCATCGCATCGTACAATTCGCGCTCAAGCAGCGATTCGTGGTGCTGCTGTTCACCGTGCTGGTGGTAATCGCCGGCGCGATGTCTTTCCAGCGCATGCCGGTGGACGCTTATCCCGATCTGTCCCCGCCCATCGTCGAACTCATCACGCAGTGGCCCGGCCACGCCGCCGAAGAAGTCGAGCGTCTCACG
>JBEKVU010000044.1:0-14452 GCA_049513775.1 Candidatus Acidiferrum sp. | reverse complement strand
AGCGCTGGCGCCATCGTAGGCTACGACATCTTTCTCGCGGCGCAGCTCAACAAGCTATTGCGTCGCAACACGCAGATCGAGCGGATGGGCTGAACGCGTCCGCCCGCGATGTCCGAACATTTGTCCGGCATCCAACTTTGGCTTTTGCACGGCGTGTTATCATGAGCTGTTGCCGTGCGCATCCTTCCACTTCTTAAATCGCCACCTTGTAACTCGCAAGGGGTGCTCATTTTTTCTTTGCGATTTTTCTTTCTTATTTTTGTAACGCTTTGTCCCGTCACGCCGTGCGCCCAGGTCTGTTTCGCGCAGACCCCGGAAGAGACGGTGCGCGGATTAGCCCGCCGCGTCGCGGAAATCTACGACGCGACGGAAAAGCTCTCGGTAGAATGGACCAACGTTTCCTCGCTGCCCGAAGCCGAATCCCTCCTTTTGCGTGAAGCATTTCTCAAGGAACTGTCGAGTCGCCGCCCCATTGCCGCGCCCGAAGCTCCGGCAGCACTCTTGCAAGTAGCAGTACGCGAGACGCCCACGGACTTCGTGCTTGTGGCGCGCCTACGGGCAGCCGCCGGAGAAGACGTTCGCATGGCTAGCGTCGCCCGCACGGCATTTCTGCCGGTAATGGCGCGCGGGAACGGTTTGCGCCTGGCCAAGCAGCTCCTGTGGCAACAGCCGGAAACCATTCTCGATGCCGTGGAGTTTGCCGAGGCCACGAGCAACACCCCGTCTGCTGCGGGAACCGTCGCGGCGAACGGCGTCACCGATATTTTTGTTCTCAAGCCGGACGCTCTGGCCATCTATCGCGATGGCGAAGTCCACCTCACCGAATTTCAGGAGCTACCCTTCAGTGGATACAAATATGTTTCGCGCGCCCTGCGCGGAGAAGTGCGTCAGGGTAAAGATGGGAGCGTAAAGGATGGAAGCATCGTGGCTGCGCTCCCCGGTTTGAACTGCGCCGCTCATGGCCCTGCGACTGCAGGAGAACGCTGGAGCATGCAGTGCACACCGGAAGTTTGGCCTAAGACGCCCTCGCCGGAAGTTGGAGGCGAGCCGAAGCCGGTTACGCTAACGTCCAGTTGCGACGCAACGTCTTGGCGGCTGATCGGTGAAACTTCTGACTGGACGCAGCCGGATCGCCTTCTGCTGGTGAACGTGGAAATGAAGAGGGAAGAGGCCGTCGCTGCTCTGGACTTCGCCGGCCCGGTGCGCCGCATCACCGGCACAGAAGACGGAAGTTCCGCGCTGGCCGTGGTTTTTAATCTGTCCTCGGGGAGCTATGAGATTTATCGCATCACCATGGTTTGCGGCCGGTAGGATATTTTCCGCGGCGCTTGCGGTCGCTCTCGCTTGCGCCGCCGCGTTTGCCGCTCCCGCCACACTGCCGCGCTACGGTGGAACTCTCGTCGTCGAAGTTCACACCTCCTCGCTGATTCTTGATCCCGCAAAATGGAAAAGTGGCGCGCCCGATTCCGCCGCGAGCGAGCAAATCGCCACCGCGGTGTTCGATCGCTTGCTCACCCTCGACCGTTTTGGGCGATTCCAGCCCGCACTTGCCACGGAATGGTCGCATGACGCCGCAGCGCGTCGTTGGCAATTTACCCTGCGTTCCGGCGTGCAGTTTTCCGACGGCTCGCCGCTCACTGCGGCGGACGCGGCTGCCGCACTCCAGGAGCTCTTCGCGGCGCTCGCTCTCGCCCAGCCCACGGTGACGGTCAGCGGTCCGCACCTCATCGTGCAGTTTTCGTCCCCCGTGTCGGACTTGCTCGGCCAACTGGCCTCCCCGCGCTATTTCATTTTCCGCCGCGCTGCTGACGGCCTCTTGGGCACCGGTCCATTCTTCGTAAAGGAATTTATTCCCGCGACCGGCGGCACCACGATTTCGCGCTATAAGCTTGCCGCCAACGAGCACTGCTGGGCCGGTCGCCCGTTCGTTGACGCCCTCGACGTCTATCTAGGTGTCCCTCCGCTGCGGCAATTGATTGATCTGCAGCTTGGCAAAGCGGATGTGGTCGAAATTAGCCCGGACCTGGTGCGCCGCGCGGCGCAGGAAAATTTACGCGTCTGGGCGTCCTCGCCAGTGCTGCTCTACGCCCTGCAGCTCAACGCGGAAGCGATTGGGCCTGACAAAGTTGGCATCGAAAAAGATGGCGCAGTCAAAGCCAACCCGGCACATCCCGCCGACGCTTCAAAGTCCACCCTAGGCGAAGCCCTTTCGCTGTCCCTTGACCGCGCCACCATGGCCAACGTGTTGCTCCAGAGGCAAGCCGAGCCCGCTCGATCGTTCCTGCCCGAATGGCTATCCGGCTATGCTTTCGTCTTCAGCATGGAAACCAACGTGGAACGCGCCAAAGAAATCAGCGCCACTCTGTCTGCCGCGTCCAGTGCACCGAGCGCACCAGGGTCTTCGCCGCTGCGTTTGCGCGTGGATGCCGCCGGCGACGTGGCCAAGTTACTTGCCGAACGCGTCGCCATCAACGCGCGCCAAGCGGGAATTCCCGTGCAAGTTCAGCCGCGCAGCGTCGCGCATGAAACTTCTTCAAGCGAATCGGCCGGCGCGGCAAGAAACACGGGTAGTGCCGGCTTCCGGCTGATCGCCTGGCGCTATTCCTCGCTTTCGCAGCGCGCCGAACTGGACTCCATGATCGCCACGTTGCAACTCGAGTCCGCACCCGAGGAAAAAGACAAAACCGCCGCCGACCCCGAGCAGTTATATCTACGCGAGCGCCAAGTAATTGCCGCGCGCGAACTGATTCCCTTGGTGATGCTGCCGGAATATATTGGTCTGGGCGCGGGGGTGCGCGATTGGATGGCCGAGCGCTGGGGCGAGTGGCATCTCGGGGATGTATGGCTGGACGGCAAGCGCGCTCCAGGCTCTCCGGCGCCCGTATCGGCAGCCTCGCCAGCCGCGGCGCATCCGTGAGCCTGCCGAGTCAAACGTGCAGATTTGAGCGTGTCATGATGAGAGTGCAACCATGAGCTTTCGCACAAAATTATTCTTGGTCTTTCTGATCGCCGTCCTGGCGTCCGTCTCGCTCGTGGCCTATGGCGTAACGCATTACACGCAGGCCGCCTTCGAAGCAATGGACGCGCAGCGCACCGACGCTCTTGTCGCGCAATTCCAAAAAGAATTTGCCCAGCGCGGCGAAGAAGTCGTGCATCAGGTGGAAAACATCGCCAACGCGGAAATCACCCTGCGTATGGCCCTCGATCTCGCGCGTCCCAGCGCCGATCCTTCACTCTACGTTCACGACGCCACCGGCGCGGCGCAGGACCACGGCCTGGATTTCGTGGAGTTTGTAAACGCCGATGGCACGCTCATCTCTTCGGCACAGTATCCGGCTCGTGTCGGGTACAAAAGCGACTGGGTCACTAGCGAAAAGGATTGGAAAGACTCGAAAGCCTTTTTGAAAAAAGAGGAGTTGCCGGATGGCATCGCCTTGTCGCTCACCGTCGTACGCACCCTCCCCGTAGGCGAAAAAAATTTCTACATCATCGGCGGCCGCCGCCTGGACCAGAATTTCCTGGCTTCCCTGGTGCTCCCCACGGGCATGCGCACGTTGCTCTATCGCAACGTTGAGCCGGGATTTGTCGCCGCTGCTCTCACCGATTCCGGCGGTGAAGTCGCGCAGGCCGATCGCTTTGCTTCGTTGATCGGCCGCATTCAGCAGTCCGCCGACCCCATCATCCAAACCATAAACTGGACCACCAATCCCGCCGACGCCGAAACCTTTCACGCCATTCGCTTGACCGGCCGTGGTGGCGAATTACTCGGCGTGTTGCTTGTAGGAAGCTCGCGCCGCGAACTCGTCCTGCTAACCACGCACATTTTTGAAATCGCGGGAGCCGTCGTGGCCGCCGCGCTCCTCGCGGGTCTGCTGATCAGTTTGTGGGTCGCTGCGCGCATCACCCGTCCCGTCGAAGAATTGGCCGATGGCGCGCGTGAAGTAGCCGCCGGCCGCTGGGACACGCACATCCAAGTCCGCGGCCGCGACGAAATCGGCCAGCTCGCTAGCGCCTTCAACGAAATGACCACCACGCTCGCCGACCAGAAAGAGCGCCTGGTGCAGACCGAGCGCGTGGCCGCCTGGCGCGAACTCGCGCGTCGTCTGGCACACGAGCTTCGCAATCCGCTTTTCCCCATGCAGATCACCGTGGAAAATCTGCAGCGCGCCCGCCAACTCGAAAACCGGCAGTTCATGGAAGTTTTTAATGAGTCCACCGCCACCTTGCGCGCGGAGCTCGCCAATCTCAACGCCATCGTCGGCCGCTTCAGCGACTTTGCCAAAATGCCCGCCCCGCAGTTTTCCCTCGTCAACGTAAATGAATCCTTGCGCGATGCCGTGCGCCTCTTTGAAGCGCAATTCAACGCCGTGGGCAAGCCCATCATCACGCCGGAGTTTTTCTTAACCGAGCCGTTGCCCGGAATCGATGCCGACGCCGAAATGCTTCATCGCGCCTTCCAAAACCTAGTGCTCAACGCGTTGGACGCCATGCCCGCCGGCGGCACCCTCTCCATGCGCACCATGGAACACGAAGGCCGTGTCCGTATCGAAGTCTCCGATACCGGCAAGGGCCTCACGCCCGAAGAGTGCTCGCGTCTTTTCACCCCGTACTACACCACCAAATCCCAAGGCACCGGCCTCGGCCTAGCCATCGTCCAATCCGTGGTGAACGATCATCACGGCACGATTTCCGTAGTCAGCGAAGAAGGCCGCGGCGCAACCTTCCGCATCGAACTCCCGCAGCGCCAAGAACAAGCCCGCACGAGCCCAGCGGCCGAGGCAATCGTGCCCCACGCCGCCCCCACCGGAGCCATCAAGCCGCCAATCGAGGTAGCATGAGCCAACGTGACGGTTTTCTTTGTAGCGACCGGGTTTTAGTCCCGGCGCTTTTGCGGTCGCAGCGGTCGCAGCATGTATCGATCGCCGCGGGTGTTGCCGGGGAAAACGGCCAAAAAATTGCTCGATTGTACGTGAATTGAAAATCGCTTAACAACGCCGAAACGCCAAGGAAACCCCGTGCCCCGCAAAGCCCATCTCCTCTTAGTCGACGACGACCCCAACACCCTGGCCTCGCTCTCGCGCGCCTTCCGCATGGCCGGCCACGAAGCCACCGTCTGCGACAACGCCACCCGCGCCCTCGAACTCCTGCGCACCGAACCCTTCGACCTGATTTTCTCCGACGTAGTCATGCCCGGCAAAAGCGGCATCGAATTCCTCGAAGATCTAAAGAAAGCCGGCATAACCGCGCCCATCATTTTAATTTCCGGCCAAGCCAACGTAGAAATGGCCGTGCGCGCGACAAAACTCGGAGCCCTGGATTTTCTGGAAAAGCCGCTGTCCACAGACAAACTCCTCGTAACCGTAGACAACGCCCTTCGCCTCACGCGCCTTGAAGATGAAAATCGCGAACTCCGCAGCAAGCTCGGCAAGCACGAACTGGTCGGCAGCGGCCCCGCTATGGCGAAATTGCAGGCGCAAATCGCCCGCGTGGCCGCCAGCGAGACGCGCGTCTGCATCCTTGGCGAAACTGGAACCGGCAAAGAACTCGTCGCGCGTGCCATTCACGAAAAATCACCGCGCAAAGAAAATCCCTTTGTCACCCTGAACTGCGCCGCCGTCCCCGCCGAACTGATCGAATCCGAACTCTTCGGCCACGAGAAAGGCGCCTTCACCGGCGCCGCCGCCAAACACCTTGGAAAATTCGAGCAAGCCGAGGGCGGCACGCTCTTTCTTGACGAAATTGGCGATATGCCCGTGGCCATGCAAGCGAAATTGCTCCGCGTCCTTGAAGAAGGCGAGGTCGAGCGCGTTGGCGGAGACAAAACCATTCGCGTAAACGTTCGCGTGGTCGTCGCCACGCATCGCAATCTCGAAGATCTCGTAAAGCAGAATGCCTTCCGCCGCGATCTCTTTCATCGTATCTACGTCTTTCCGCTGCCGCTCCCTCCGTTGCGTGAACGCGGCGAGGACTTCCCTTCGTTGGTCGAGCATTTTGCGCGCCAGGTCGCTTCGCAAAACGGCTGGAAAGAAAAGCTCTTCGATGCCGCCGCGATTGCCGAGCTGCGCCGCTATTCCTGGCCCGGCAACGTGCGCGAACTGCGCAACGTGGTCGAGCGGCTGGTGCTCCTTGCGGCCGAAGAAACCGTCACCGCCGATCATGTTCGTTTGGTTCTGCCGGACACAGAAGATCGCAGTTTCTCTGCATCCGCGCATTCGGCCAATGGCGCCAGCGCTGGCACCGGCACGCTCGCCGAACGCACCGAATCCTTCGAGCGCGAAGTCCTAATCGGGGAAATTCGCCGTCACAACTTTCACATGACCAATGTGGCCCGCGCGCTCGGCCTCGAGCGCAGCCACCTGTACAAAAAATGCCAGCAACTCGGGATCGACCTGCAACTCCTGAAAAAGCCAGACTAAGAGTCGCCTCCGGCAATACGAGCAATAAACAATCGTAAGCTATTGAAAATAGGACTGCTATTCTTCTTGACAGAAATTGCAATATGTAATAATATTATTGCAATACGTAATTATCGAGGTGGCGGATGTTCTCTGAAGCAAAGTCTTCCCGATGACTCTAGGCGACAAACTGCGCTCCTTGCGTGCCGTCGAGGGCTCGCTCCGCGGTCTCGGCCGCGCCATGACGCAGCTCGAAATGGTGAAAGCCATGAAACGCGAAGTCGGTAGAAGCCTCAGCCAGGCGTACCTCTCGCAAATTGAGAGCGGCGCCCGCCCGCACCTGACGCACACCACGCAACAGTTGCTGGCGAAATTCTTCCGCGTCTATCCCGGTTTTCTCGTGCACGACCCTCCGGGCTATACGCGGGGGCTGCAATCGGAATTGCGTGTGGTGGATGCCAAAGTCGATTCCTGGCTCTACGCAGGCGTCGGCCAATTCACCACCGACCCCGAACTGCAGCGCGCGCTAATGCTGATCGCCGAGCACCCGGATTCGCGCCAGGCATTGCTACTGCTCGCAGAGATCCTGCGCGCCCCGGGATTAGCCGATCGCCTAGGCGAGGTCTTGCGCCCGGAAGAGCACAGCAGCACCGCGTCACCGGCCCCATCGCAGAGCGATCCGCCGGAAGCGAATCGCCAGCCAGTCCGCGGCTATCTCGGGAATTAGCCTCTTCGGTTTTGTCGTGGCGCAGCATGCGGCGCGCCTTTCTGGGCCCAAGCGAATGGCCGGCTTAAAGCTTGTTTGGAGCTTCCCATGACCTGGTCTGACTTCTATCTCCTCTCGTTCTTGGTGGGCTTCTCGCTAAGCGTTCTCTCGTTCCTGGCGGGCGCCATCCACATCCACCTCCCCTTCAAAATGCACCTGCCATTTCACGGCGGTACTGCGGGAGGCGGCGGACACCATATCGGCGGTCATGCTCTGGGCCACGCCGTGGGCCACGCACCCAGCCCTGCCGGCAAAGTCGCAACGCACAGCAGCGGCCAAATTTCCTGGTTCAACGCCACCACCGCTATGGCCTTTCTAGCCTGGTTCGGCGGCGTCGGCTACATCCTCACCACGCATTCGCACCTGATGGCGCTGACCGCGCTCGGATGCGCGACATCGGCGGGCCTTTTTGCCGGCTTCATCGTCTTCCGCTTCATGGTCAAGCTCATGCGCGATAGCCAGGGCGAAATGAACGACTGGGACTACCGCCTCGAAGGCGTCGTTGCCACCATCAGCGTGCCCATTCGCGCGAAAGGCACCGGCGAAGTGATCTTCGAGCAAGACGGCGCCCGCCGCAGCGTCAGCGCCCGCTGTGACAACGGCACGGCTATCGCCAACGGCGCGGAAGTTGTGATCGAGCGCTACGAACACGGCATCGCCTACGTGCGGCGGTGGGAAGAGTTCACCAAGTAAGTGGCTCAGTCGGTGCACGTTTGGCCAAGCCTATAGGAGGCCAGAGCGGCACAGACTGAAGTCCACAAAGAGTTTCGCGGACTGACGAACGAAAAACAGTCCGGACGGCGAAAAAAGGAGGTTCTATGTTGTTCGGGCTAGATATCTGGGTTGTAGCAGGACTCACGGTGGTGGCCATTATCGTGATCATGGCCACCGTGGCCAAGATGTTTCGCAAAGCCGGACCGCACGAAGCACTCATCATTTACGGCATGCGCGGTACGCGCATCGTCAAAGGCGGCGGCACCATCATTTTTCCGATGGTCGAAATGTGCAAGGAACTCTCGTTGGAGCTCATGTCCTTTGATGTAGCGCCCCAGCAAAGCTTGTACACCAACCAGGGCGTCGCGGTCACCGTCGAAGCCGTGGCACAACTAAAAGTGAAGTCCGATCCGATCTCCATCAAAACTGCGGCGGAGCAATTCCTAACCAAGCGCCCGGAACAGCGCGAAGGTCTAATCCGCCTGGTGATGGAAGGCCATCTCCGCGGCATCATCGGCCAGCTCACCGTCGAGCAGCTGGTGAAAGAGCCTGAAATGGTCGGCGAGCGCATGCGTTCCACCTGCGCTTCGGACATGAACAAAATGGGCCTCGACGTCGTGAGCTTCACCATCAAAGAAGTTCGCGACAAGAACGAATACATCACCAACATGGGCCGGCCCGATATCGCGCGCATCAAGCTGGTAGCGGAAGTTGCCGCCGCCGAAGCCGAACGCGACATCGCCATCAAGCGCGCCGAATCGCAACGCGCCGCAGCCGTAGCCAAAGCGCAAGCCGATCAAGAACGGGTGTTCGCGGAAACCGCATCCATGGCCAAGCAGGCCGAGGCCGAGCGTGACCTCGATCTCAAGAAAGCCAGCTATCTCGAAATGACCAAGAAAGCCCAAGCCACGGCCGACAAAGCCTACGAAATTGAAACCAACGTCATGCAACAGCAAGTCGTAGCCGAAGCCGTCAAAGTGCAGCAAGTCGAACGCGAAGCGCAGGTAAAGGTGCAAGACGCCGAAATCCAGCGCCGCGAACGCGAACTCATCGCCACCGTGCTCAAGCAAGCCGAAATCGAGCGCAAGCGCATCGAGACCATCGCCAACGCCGAGCGTCAACGCCTCATCAGCGAAGCCGAAGGCCGCGCCTCGGCCATTCGCGCGCAAGGCGAAGCCGAAGCCGAAATCATCTTCAAGAAGGGCGAAGCCGAAGCCAAGGCCATGAACATCAAGGCCGAAGCCTTCCAGGAATACAACCAGGCCGCCATCGTGGACAAACTCTTCACCGGTATGCCGGACATCGTGCGCGCCCTTGCCGAGCCGCTCAGCAAGATCGACAAGGTCACCATCGTCTCGACCGGCAACGGCCATTCCGCGGGCGCCCACAAGCTGACCGGAGACATCACCGAAATCGCCGCGCAAGTGCCGGCCCTCTTTGAAGCGCTCTCCGGCATGCAAATGTCCGAGCTGCTTGGCAAAGTCCGTGCCATCGGCGACAAAGCTCCCAAGCCCTTGCCGCCAACAAGCGCCAATTCCTAAAACCACTTCCGTCCCGGCAGATTTCCTGCGAAATCTGCCGGGACGCTTCATTACCTTCGGGGGAACGGTGATGAGCGTCAAAGAAAAATTGCTGGTGTTAGGCGTAGTGCTAGTGGTCGCCGTCGGCATCTTGGGCCATCACTACTGGTCATGCGCAATCCAAGTCTTGCAGCACCTGGTCGCTGTAAGCCTTGTCGGAACGCAGTTGTAGCGGGCGGGCTTTTAGTCCCAGGCGCCGTCAGGTTGCAGTCGTCAAAAGTTGTTGGGAGGTTGAAAGGAGCATCACATGGGCCTACTAGAACGAGTCAGCACCCTAATCCGCGCAAATCTAAACGACATGATCGATCGCGCGGAAGATCCAGAAAAAATGATCAAGCAAGTGATCGTCGACATGGAAAACCAATACTTGCAAGTAAAAACCCAGGTAGCCGTCTCCATCGCCGACCAGCACATGCTCGCGAAAAAATTCCAGGAGCACCAAACCACCGCAAAAGACTGGATGCGAAAGGCGGAACTAGCCGTGGACAAAAATGAAGACGACCTCGCCCGCGCCGCCATCGAGCGCATGCAAACCTCCCAGCGCATGAGCCAAAGCTTCCAGGAACAAGTCAACGATCAATCCGCGCAAGTAGAAACGCTCAAAGCCGCGCTGGTAAAACTCGAGCAAAAGCTGGACGAAGCCAAATCCAAGCGCGAACTCCTGCTGGCCCGCCATCGCCGCAGCGTAGCCATGAACAAAGCTGCCCGCGCCCAATCCGAACTCGGCACGCAATCGAAGAGTGCCACCTTCGATCGCCTGAAAGACCGCGTCCATCACAACGAAGCCATCGCCAGCGCCGAAGTTGAAATGATCGCCGACGACATGGGCGACCGCCTGGTTCGCCTAGAACGCGACACCGAAGTCGAGCGCCTCCTCCTAGAAATGAAAAATCGCCGCCAGTTAACTGCCGGCTCCTGATATTTGCATAGTCCCCGATTTGCGTAGTCCAGGTCACACGGCCCCGTGCGAGAATGCCCTCATGGATCCTTGGCTATTCGCCGCGCCCGCCGCGCTTGCTGCCGCTGGCGGGATCGTCGGCTATGGGGCCGCGCATCACGCCTCGCAACTTTTCGGCCTCACGCTGCACAAAACCGGCGCCGCGAAAAAACTCGCCATCACCTTTGACGATGGCCCCAACCCCGCCATCACGCCCAAGGTCCTCGATCTCTTCGACCGCCACAACGCCCGCGCCACATTTTTCCTCGTTGGTGATTTCGTCCGTCAGTGTCCCGACCTAGCCTGCGAAACCGCCGCCCGCGGCCACAGCCTCGGCAATCACACCCACACCCATCCCAATCTGTTCAAATGCGGCCCCACAGAAATTCGCAACGAACTCCACCGTTGCAACGACGCCATCACCGAAATCACCGGCCTCACCCCCAAATGGTTCCGTCCCCCGTTTGGCCTGCGCAATCCCTGGGTCATCCCCGCCGCCAATAGCCTCGGCATGCAAGCGGTAATGTGGACGCTCCTCCCCGACGATTGGAAAGCGCCCTCTGCAGAATGGCTAATCCCGCGCATGCAGCCCATCGCCGATCACGCGCAAGAAAACGCCACGCGCCCGAGAAATCCGCAAGCTCTGACCGGCGGCGACATCCTCTGCCTCCACGACGGCAACCACCGCCAGCTCAACGGCGATCGCCGCTGCACCCTCGCGGCCCTCGAGTACTGGCTCCCCCGCTGGCGTGACCTGGGCCTTGAATTTGTTACAATTGACGAAGCGGTGCGTCCCCCCGCTCCTTAACTTATGGACGAGCGTTCGTTTTACACAGAAAAAGAAGAAGTACGAAAGATCAAGCTGGTCTGCCCAAGTTGCAAGGGCGAATTCGAGTTCCCCGTTCGCTGGAAAGTCGCCCGCAAAAAACGCGAACTCCCCCGCGGCGCCGGCGAAGAAGACCGCCGCAAGTTCGCCAAAGCCACATCCTACATGGTCCGCCTGGAAGATTTGGTGGCGTGCTACAAATGCCGCAAGCGCTTTGAACTGACCGGCCAATCGACCGTCCTAATCAACGACAACCTAGGCGATCCCAACGCCGACCCCGAAAACTTCGGCAACCGCTAGCAGAGGCACTTCTGCCTGTGCCGCCGCAGCCCGCGCCAACACTTGGGCCAGACACGATAAGCCTCATTCCCACCCAAATTGTCATTCCGAGCGAAGCGAGGAATTCGCTTTCCGTCACTACAGCGCAAACGCATTCCGTCGTCGCCGTCCACCTAAATCTCGGGATACAAATCAAAAAACGCCTCCACCGACTCATAAAACGTCTTCTCAATCTCCTCCTTACTTCCCTCAATCAAATGCATGGTCACACGCGCGGTCTTCCCATTCTTCAACGTCACCGTAGCATCCCCAAGCGACCCCAAATCCTCCTCCGGCAACAACCTCATCCCATAAATCAACGCTAATTTCGCCACGAAATTCCTCCTCTGTTCGCCAGGCACTGCTTGAAATCCAGCACTTAGTTATTGTGCACTCTGCACTCTAAAGCCGCGACATTGGCGGCGAAACCTTGCAGTCCTAGAACACGCTCGAGCAGCGCATACGAGCAAGACCCAAGCCCCTCTTTTTCGGAACGCCCGCAAAGCCTTAAAAGCGCAGACTTTATCCCCAGTTAAATTCAGGCCTTGGCCGATCAGTCACGCGGCACGCAGCATGCACCTCCTCCGATGAGGTCCGAACGTCAGCCCTTAGGGAGACACACATGCTTCTTCAAACGCTTCTTGCAGCACACTTGATTCTCGTCGCAGGCTCCGCCGTCGCTTCCGCACCAGTGTCCCAAGACGAATCGATCACCCTGCCGATAGCCTGGTCCGAAGAAAGATCAACCCATTTCGTTTCTTTGCTCCCGCAAAACCCCAACGCCCAATCACCATCGCCAACGCCCTCCTCAAATTCGCCCGCCAACGATCCTCAACCCAAGCCTCCAGCCAATCTCCCTTCGCCAGCGCAATCTACGGCCGCAAGACTAAGAGAAGATCTCCGCAAACACTACGGGAACATCGTGACCGTCAAGCTGCAATCCCGCCGCACGATCGAAGGAAAACTGGCCAGTTCAGACAACGAAAGCTTCTCCTTGCAAAGCGGTAAGCACTCCAAGCCGGTCAAGATTCGTTATTCCGAAGTCCTAGGCCAGCCAAAGTTCCGGCCGAGTGTCAACCAGGTATTCGGCCGGACCTTCTTCGTAGCGGGATGCATTCTCGCCATACCCGCCGCCCCGTTCCTGTTTCTGGCTATCGCCTCCGGAGCCCTTGCTGATTAGTACCAGAAATTACACAGGTGAGCCTCGTCACCCCTCGTGCTATCCTCGGGCATCCCCGGAGCAATCTGCCGGCATCGCACCGGCACACGGAGAGACGCCATGACTCACCGCTCATCCCAGCTGTTTGTTTTAGCTACAGGTCTCGCGCTGCTCATCGCGCCCGGCGCCATCGCTCAAGAAACAGACGGCCCGCAAACCGCCGCCCCCGCTCCGGTCAGGCCCGTATTGAAACCGGTCTACGCCCCCCAAGCCACAGACAACAAATTCATCACTCTACCCTCCGGCACTCGCGTAGCAGTCGTCCTAGAAAATGGCATCTCCACGCGCAGCGCCAAGCCGGGCGACTCCGTCTATCTCCGCACCTCATTTCCCATCACCCTCAATAACCAAATCATTATTCCCATCGGCTCCTATCTCCGCGGCGAACTCATCGATTCCAAACGCCCCGGTCGCATCAAGGGCAAAGGTGAATTCCGCATTCGCCTCAACACCCTCATCTTTCCCAACGGCTACACCGTCAACATGAACGCCGCCCCGCGCAGCGCCGATAGCGGCGGCAAAGAAACCATGGATTCTGAAGGGCAAGTCACCGGCCCCAGCGGCAAAGGCAAGGACGCGGAAACCATCGCCACCACCACGGTCACCGGCGCCGGCATCGGTGCCATCGCCGACGGCGCCAAAGGTGCCGGCATCGGCGCAGGTATCGGCGCCGCAGGCGGCCTGGCCGCCACCCTCCTGACCCGCGGCCCCGAAGCCGAGCTCCCTCGCGGCTCCACCCTTGACGTAGTGCTCGAACACGATCTCCAACTAGAAGCCGCCCAAATCAACTACCACGACCTAGGCCGCGAACTCCCCGTAACTCCCCAACCCTACCGCCCCCAATAAATTTTGGAGTGCGTCGGGCCGCCGCGTTGGTTCGACGCGGTTTTGTGCAGGTGCCGGACTTCCAAGTTCGGTACCCACGTAGTCGGGCCTAAATAAGCGGCGCCCTACACAGCCCGAGTTTATGGGTGTGCCGGGGCGGGTGCAGGCGTCGCGGCCGGGGCGTTGTTGAAATTGAAATTTACTTTGGGGGCCGTGCGGGCGCCTTCGTCGGCTTTGAAGTAGGCGTCGTTGTGGGTGAAGCCGGACATGCTGGCTACGAGGGAATTGGGGAACGTGGCGATGTAGGCGTTGTAGTCCTGCACGGTATCGTTGTAGCGGCGGCGCTCGATGGCGATGCGATTTTCCGTGCCGGCGAGTTCGTCTTGCAGACGGAGGAAATTTTCGTTGGATTTCAGCTGGGGATAATTTTCAACCACGACTAGCAAGCGGCTGAGCGCGGAATCGAGTTGGCCGTTGGCGGCGATTTTGTCGGTGGGAGTTTTTGCGCCGATGAGGGCGGCGCGGGCTTTGGCGATGTCGCCGAAGACGATTTGCTCCTGCGTAGCGTAGCCCTTTACGGTTTCAACGAGATTGGGGATAAGGTCGGCGCGGCGCTGCAAGACGACGTCGACCTGGGCCCATTCGGCATCAATGGCGACGTGTTTGACGGCCATTTGGTTGCGGCGGCTGACAAAAGCGCCGCCGATGATCAGGGCGAAGACGACGACTATAGCCAGGATGGCGAGTGCGATTTTCATGGTTCCCTCAGAGTGCTGATGATTAAAGATAGCTTAACATGCCGGGGTTTTTGCCGAATTTTGCCGGGGCAAAAAGCGTCGGAAAGGAACGGAGACCAGTGACCGGGTTGGGTG
>JBEKVU010000043.1:0-14491 GCA_049513775.1 Candidatus Acidiferrum sp. | reverse complement strand
GACGTGGTGCTCATCGATGGGAACGCACAGCCTATGGACGAAGCGGGGCTGGCGAATTTTGTACGCGCCAACGGCGTTGGGCTAGTGGGCATCGGGGCGATGACGCGAATGATTGCGAAGGCCTATCGCATGGCCGACGCGGTGCGCGCAGTGGGTGTGCCGGTGGTAATGGGTGGGCCGCACGTGACGGAAATGGCGGATGAAGCGCTGGGGCGGAGCGGCGGGGCACGGCATGCGGACGCGGTGGCGCTGGGCGAAGCGGATGAGACCTGGCCAAAGATTGTCGCGGATGCGGCAGCGGGAAGGCTCAAGGATATTTACACACCGGTCGACGATTTTGGACAGGAGCGCAAACCGAGCCTGCAGCGATATCCGGTGATTCCGTGGGACAAGATCGATTTGAAGCAATTCAATCTGGTGCCAAAGATGATGGCGCCGATGTTGAGCAAACTGGCGGGAGGCTGGGGGACGTTTCGGATTATCCCGGTGGAATCCGGGCGGGGCTGCCCGTACGGCTGCGAATTTTGCACCGTGACGGGATTCTTTGGGGATTCGATTCGCTTTCGGACCAATAAAAGTGTGGTCGATGAGTTGCTTATGCTGAAAGCGCGGGCGAAGGCCGAGGGCGGGCAGATCGCGGTATTTTTTATCGACGATAATTTCGCCATCAATATCAAGCGGACGAAATCGCTGCTGCGTGACATCATCGCGGCGAACGCCCAATTGTATTGGGTGGCGCAGATCAGCGCGAACCTGCTGCGCGATGAAGAGCTGGTGGATCTGATTGCGGCGGCAGGCGGGCAATGGGTGTTTATCGGCATGGAGTCGATCGATCCGTTGAACCTGAAGGATGTGAATAAAGGCTTCAATAAACCAGGAGAGTATGCCGCGGTGTTGCAGCGCCTGGCGGATCGCAGCGTGTTCGCAATTACGTCCTTTATCTTCGGGATGGATAACGACACGGTGGGCGTGGCGGAACGCACGCTGAAAGAAATTCGAACCTGGCCGCCCGGACTGCCGATTTTTGGATTGCTGACGCCCCTGCCGGCGACGCCTCTGTATAAGCGGCTGGCGGCAGCTGGACGATTGACGCGGCCCGAACACTGGCGGGAATTCATTCCGTTCGAAATGGCGCATACGCCTTTGAAGATGAGTATCGCGGAGGCACACGCGGAGGTGAAGGAAGGGTGGTCGCGGTCCTACAGTCCGCAGGCGATCTATGATGCGGTGATGTCGCTGGAGTACAAGCCGTTGGCGTATCGAATTAACATTTTGATTGCGCGGCTGTGCTTTCGCGGGATTTATTTTCCGTCCATGGGAAAGTTCGCGTGGGTGCGGGTGGTGGCGCAGAACCGACGGGTGATTGCTAAATTGGTGAAAGAGGGATTTGTAAAATGGCGCGGGGTGGCGGCCAAGACGCGGGCGCCGCTTTCGCCGTCGACCTCGGCGCCTTCGGCCAGTGCGTGATGATTGGCGGCAAGCCGAACGAAAGTTCGGCGTCCACAAAACTGTCCTGCAAAGCCCTTATTCAGTCGACGGGTTTGACGCTTTCCATTAAGCCGAAGAAGCCTTCGGCGAGCGTGGGGTGGATGTAGATCGCGCCTTTGAGCAGTGTATAGGGCTGGTTGGCTAGCATGAGGGTGCTGAGAATTTGTACTAGTTCGCCGCCTTCGGGAGCCAGGATGGAGGCACCTAGAATCCTATCGTTTGAGGCGTCGACTACCAGTTTCATCAGGCCGGCGGTTTCGTCGCGTTCGATTGCGCGCGCGACGTAGGTCATCGGATAGTTGCCGATTTTTAGTTTGAAACCTTTTTCGCGAGCGGCTTTTTCCGTTAGGCCGACGCCGCCGAGTTGCGGGTCGGTGAAAACGCAATACGGTATGAGGCGATGATCGGTCGAGAGATTCTTCCCTTCGATCAGATTGCCGTAGACGATTTGAAAATCGTTGTAAGAGATATGTGTAAAAGCCGGGCCACCCTTTACATCGCCGAGCGCCCATATGCCAGGAACGCTGGTTTCGAGCCTACCGTTTACCTCGACGTATCCGCGCTGGTTGCAACGAACGCCAGCTTTTTCGAGATTTAACTTGTCAGTATTTGGCACGCGGCCAGTCGCCAGCAAAAGGTGGGAGCCGCGTATTTCTTTACCTCCCCGAGACCCAGGCCCGCCATCCACGATGAGCGTCACTCCGCCGCCGTCTGTTTTGGCCTGGGTGGTGCGGGCATTCAGCAGAAACGTGACGCCCTCGGCCTCCAGCGTTTTTTGCAATTCCGCGGTGATTTCTGGATCTTCCTGCTGCACGATCTGCGCGCCCGAGTGAATGACAGTCACAGCACTGCCAAAGCGGCGGAACATCTGCCCGAATTCGAGTCCGATGTAACCACCTCCGAGGATCAGCAGATGTTCGGGGACGGCAGCTAATTGCATGGCGGTTTCATTGGTAAGGTAGGGGACGGAGGCGAGACCGGGAATTTCGGGGATTTGTGGGCGTCCCCCGGTGTCGATAAAGATTTTCTCGCTCTCAAGGAGTTGTTCGCCGACGGTAATTTGATGTGCCGCCGCGAACTGCGCATGTCCACGATAGAGAGTGATATTCGGGCGTTTGGCTTTTTGCTTTTCCTGGCCTTCGCGCATTCCAAGCACAACCTTGTCTTTCTGCGCAACGATCTTCTGCAAGTCCACCGACACATTGGAAGCATTGACCCCCCAGCGCGCCCCATTGCGGGCGTAATGCGCGACTTGCGCGCGGTGCACCATGGTTTTGGTGGGGGTGCATCCGGTGTTGATGCAGGTGCCGCCGAGGTATTTTTCTTCGATCATAGCCACGGTCCAGCCGTGGTCGGCAAGATTGTGTGCCAGTGGATTGCCGGCTTGGCCGGAGCCGATGATGATGGCGTCAAATTTCATGAAGTCCTCTTATCCAGAGCGCCGAAGCGTCCGACGCCTCGGTGGCGGTGACCGTTGGATGCCGGGGAGCCGGACTGGGGTTAAGAGAAATGGCACACTTCGCCCGCCTTCAGAAGCTCCTGCGGGTCGGACCTCTTGGAGTCAATGGACGGTATCCACGCCAGTCGTATCCAGTGCGCCACACTAGTACTCCCGTAGCGTTGACCTCGTGAAATTTTGCTGGGTACTGTGCAAAGTGGGGGCGGGGTGTCTCCCGAGGCCATCCCCCAGGCAATCCAAAAGGCTGCAACTATATAGCGCAATGACCACGGTAGCAAAAGCCGGGCGATATGAAATTGTCGGTGAGGTCGGCCGCGGGGCCATGGGCGTGGTTTACAAGGCCGTGGACCCGGTTATTGGCCGCACTGTAGCCGTTAAGACCATTCGTTTGAGCGAACAGGGCACCGGCCTCTCGCGGCCGGAGTTGCTGAGCCGCTTTCAAACCGAAGCGCGAGCCGCCGGGCTGCTGACCCACCCAAATATCGTGGTGGTCTACGACGCCGGCGAGGAAAACGGCCTCTACTACATCACCATGGAGCTGGTGGAAGGCAAAAGCGTGCAGGCACTGCTGGATGAGGGCCAGCGATTTTCGCTCCCGCGCGTGTTGCGCATCATGGAGCAGACGTGCAGCGCGCTGGATTTTGCGCACGAACGGCACGTGGTACATCGCGACATCAAGCCGGCAAACTTGATGCTGACGGCGGATGATACCGTCAAGGTCACGGACTTTGGCACGGCGAAAATTTTGCAGTTTGGCACGGTCCAGCAGACCACCCACGTAATGGGCACGCCGAGTTACATGTCGCCAGAGCAGGTGAAAGGCCGCGCGGTAGATGGGCGCAGCGATATTTTCTCGCTGGGCGTGATGCTGTACGAGATGGTTACAGGGGAGAAACCTTTCCCCGGCCAGAACATCACGACGGTGATTTACAAAATTGTGAATGAAGATCCAGTCCCTCCCCGGCAACTGGACCCTTCGATCCATCCAGGAATCAACGCGGTAATTATGAAAGCGCTTTGTAAGGAGCCGGATGAGCGCTATCAGACGTGCCGCGAACTGCTCGAGGATTTGCGCGATTACCGCTCCAACGCCGGGCTGGCGGGCAGCCCGCAATCTACGAGGGCGCTGGGTGGCGGAGCATCCCCCGCAGCCACTGTGGCGATGGGAGGCGAGGGCCGAGTGGCGCACTCACCGAACGAAGGTCATGGGGCGGGTTATGTGGCGGCGCCGGCAGGCTCGCTCGCTTCGCGCGCTAATAGCCCCGGGCAAACGCCCGTGATTCGGCGCACGGGCAGCGTTCCACCCGTGCCAGCGCCGGAGAAGCCGATCAGCATATTCACGACCGTGCTGGTCACGTTGCTGTTAGTCGGAGTCATCGCTTGGGGAGCGTACAAGCTGCAGCCGGTATTTCTGGCGGCAAGAGAATTTCATGAGGCAGAGCAGGCCCATGCAACTCCCAAATTAGCGGCAGGCGCCACAGCCAGCGCCATAACTAAACCGCAGCCGACGACGGACGCCGCAGCTGGTTCCCCGGCAGTGGCCACTGGCAATACGTCTACGCCGGTTGCGCCGGCGGGCGCTATCGTGCCTGCGGAAAGTCCAAAATCGGCGGAGTCGTTCGCTGCCAACCCAACAGAGGTACCTGCGCCAAAAGCGGCAGCTATTGCGCCCGCGGCAGAAGCCGCGAAACCGGCGCCGAGCCTCAGTCCCCGGGCCAGCGAGTACAAATCGCGCATTGACGGGGCGATTGCCGAACGCGGGCTCACCGGGCGGGCTAAAGTGCAAGGGGTTGGCAACACGCTGACCATCTCCGGAAAGCTGCGGCCAGCGGAACACGGTGCGCTGCTGAAGTTCTTGCGCGATGCGCCTGCCGAGCTACGGATGATTGACCATATCGAATACGACGACACTCCGGTGACGTCGGCTGCGGGAGCGGATGAAGGATCACATCCGGTGCCAACACCGGACCGTGGCGCGATTCATGTGGTTACGGATGTGATTGGCGCCAACGCCACGTTGTACGGACCGGCCGGGCGGCAATTGAGACAGTGCCAAACGCCCTGCAGCTTCAACGGGCTACAGGCCAGCGGCTACAGCCTGGAAGTGAAGAAAGATGGATACCGGACGGTGCAAACAGCGTTGCAAGTGAAGGTCGGAGAAGTGGTCGACCAGAAGGTGCGACTCGAGTCCATCGCCATAGGATTGATGCTCGTGAGTGACCCACCAGGCGCGGATGTATTCATTAACGGCGCGAAGCAACCGGGGCAAACGCCCGTGGCGCTCCCGCTGGCGGCCGGGCAATACAATCTTGTCCTGCGACTGCAGGGCTACACGGCCTATGCCGGGAACGTGCTGGTGAAGGACAACATACAGACGCAGTTCAGTGTGCAACTGCGTGCCAAAGATGCCGCCAAAGTAGCCTGGGCAGACATTGCGACCACGCCCCCAGGCGCGGAGATCGTGGTGGATGGAACAACGACTTCACAATTTGCCCCTTCGAGGGTGCAACTGCCGACCGGACTACACATTATCACATTGAAAATGAAGGGCTTCGAACCAGTGCGGCGAACCGTGCAAGTGAGCGAAGGCGGCACGGTGAGCCTGAACGAGGCGCTAAGAGCGGTTGCTCCCAAATGACCTCGCAACGCCCTTCGATGGCTACCTGATTGGTAACAATTTGAACCATCGCGCTTTCCGGAGTTCTGGGACAGCTCCCACCTGCTATTCAGAATAAACAGCTTATCCCCCGATTGCGCGGGTTAGCACCGTGCATGCTTCATTGTCAGGGATTCCCCGCCCTCTCTCGGGACCGTTCGAGACAACGCGGGCAGCCCTTTAAAAGGGGTGAGGACAGGGTGCGCGGAGATTGGACTTGGTTCTAAGAGCTACAATTCCGGTGGATCGGGCGTCGGATCGCGATAAGTATCCAACCGAGGGTGTGGGTGTGCCTGGCACCGAGTTGCGAGTTTCGCCTCGACCTTTGAGCCGTGCGCCAGACCGCACCGAAACCGCTCTGCAGCAGGATGTTCCAAAAGCGCTGCGTTGTTTGCAGCTTCTGTTCCGTTCTGAACGGCTCTACGAACAAAATCATCCGCAACGCCTGGACAATCTGGACAGCGCATACGAAGCCCTACGAATTGCGGCCTCGCAATTGAACGGCTTGGAGTTGCGCGTAGATCGCGGCGGAATCATCGCGCCGAAACTTGGAGACGCAGCATTGCCGGACCTACGCGGAGAAATGAACGCGCTGGCTTTGGATTTGCAGCGCGCGGGTATTCGCACGCTGGTATTTTCAAAAAAATTCCATGTAGGCGAACTGGACACGCTGTCGCGCTTGATGAAGGCATCGTTGCTAAAATCAAACCAGCCGATGCGTGGCGGCAAGCTAAATTCGTGGCCGGCCAAACTCGTGGAGAATCATGTGGAAGGCATTTCGGTCAATACCCAGACGGATCGGCGCGTCGATACCGTGCTGGCGAGCCTGATTGCTGCGCTGGTCGCGTATGGGGGGAGTTCGCCGCGGGAAAGCAGCGAAACACCGATTCAGGCGCCGGATTTTGATGACCTGGCCGCGGCACTGAAGCTCTTGGCTCGCTTGACTCCGCCACTCGAGAGCGCGCGGGGACTTTCGCCGGAAGAGGCAGCGCGCGCGATTCACGGGGCGATGGAAAACGCCAGCCGGGACACCGTTCGCATGCTACTGACGTCTGTTTCACAATATGGGCCACTTGGCGGCGAGCGCCCACAGCCCTATTTGCTGCGTTTGTCCGAAAGCTTGATTTTTGAGTTTCTCACCGCGGAATTCTCGAATGGAACGCTGACACCGGTGGTTGTGGCGCCAACATTCCACCGCTTGGCGGAAGCTATCGTCGATTCGGGGCGATACGCCGGTCCCCATGCTTCGCAACATTTGTCGGCGTTTGCGACGACCTGGTCGCAGGAACTGCACCGCCAACAGCTGATTGAGAAGTTCTGGTTAGAGCTTCCGCCGCGCGAAAAGTCGGCGGTCTTGCGCGGAGAAGACGTCTGGTGCGTGCCGGTCGTGGCCTTGCGCCAAACGCTCGGTCATCTGGCGCAAACCGGGGCGGACGCGCAGCGGCGCGAAGCGCGCAGCGTCATCTTGAATTATGCGCGGCGCCTGGCGCACTCGGACGCTGGAGCACGGCGCACGGTTGCCGCAGGGCTCAACGAACTGAGCGCCATTATTGAATCGCTGTGGCCAAATCAGCTTCCCGACGATTTGAGCCTGGGCGCGATGAAAGCGCTGGACGCGGAAACGATTCCGGAAACCGGTGCACTGCTTGCGGCGTTCGTGGAAACCTTGGCGCGCGTGGCGGTGAACCGTGGCGATTACGCAGGATTTGAAACCATACTGATCGGCCTCGAGCGTCCGCCGCAAGGGAATGAGCACGATCACCTGATGGTCGCGCTCTCGCAGCGCCTGGTGGCCCAGGATCGCTGGCTGCTGCTCGTGGATGCGGCGCTGGCCAATCGCGCGCTGGATCCGGTTTTGCCGCGTCTGTTGCAGCGCGATCCGGAGAGATTGCTGGACCGCCTGACCCTGCTGCTCACCGAGCCGCGCGGCTCGGAAATGATTCCCGCGATGGCACGGCTGCTGCGCACCATCGGCGTTCCCGTATTGAGCCTGCTCGAAACGCGATTATATGAGGCGCGCCGCCAGCGCGTCAGCGCCGCAGTGCGCCTGCTTTCCGCCGCCGATCCAGAGCGCCTGCTGCGCGGCTTGGCGCGCGGTCTTTCCAGTTGGGAATGGAATTTGCAGGACTTGGCCATTAGCGAGCTCTCGCGGCCATCCAACGCCGGTTGCGCGCAAAGCGCGGCATTCGTTTTTTGCGCGATTCTTGCCGACGCCCACCCCATGGTTGTGCCGATGATGATCGATCACATCGGCCTGACCCAGGAAACCACGGCCATCCCGCAACTGATGGAAATCGCGGCCGGCGAACACGACATCTTGCGCGACCAGTTCGTACGCATCAAAGCCATCGAAGCTCTCGGGCGCATGCACGCCACCGAGGCCACTGAGTTGCTGCGACAGCTTGCAGAAGGACGAGAGGGTTTGGCGTATGCCGAACCTTCCGGGCTGCGTTCGGCCGCCGAACAAGCGCTTTCCTTGCTCGAGAACCGACCATCGTCGCCGCGCACGCGCGCGGCGTTTGAAGCCGCGGCGCAAGCCAGCGCCAGCTACGTAATTCCCCGCCGCTACGTGCGCATCCCGCTGGAATCGCCGCTGCGGGCACATATTGACGGCAGTCAGGCTGGCTTGGCGCGCGTCAAGACCATCAGTCTCGGTGGCGCGTATCTTTCTTCTCCCAAGAAGCTGAGCATCGGCGATTCGATACGCCTCGAAGTGCGCTCCGGCCTGCGCAAAATCAACTTTACCGCGGTGGTGCGCAACGTTGGGCCCGACGGCGGCGGCGTGGAATTCGTGCACATGAAAGATGAAGACCGCGACAAGCTCTTCAAGCTCGTGCAACGGCATCTGCCGGGAACCACGAAGCCGTAAGAACGCCCTTCGCTAGCTCTTCAACAATCTGAAAGTCCCAAAGGTTTCTCACTTGATGCTCGCGGCGGGAGCTCGCCCGATTGATCGTAACTCCCGCTTCGCAACGGCCCTCCGCGTGTGACCTTGCGCACCCGTATTCAAAAAACAGCTAGATTGGAGTTGAATTGTGTTGGTGATTACAGTAAAAGCCAAGTACCCGATTCATTCGTGTGGGCTGCAATTCTATCGCCGCGGGGTGCGGTGAGTCCGAAAAAAACACAGGGGGCTTCGATGCAGCGGATGCGTATTCGTGGTGTGTGGACGGTGGCATACGTGATGTTCGTGTTTCTGTGCGCGTCGGTGCAGGCGCAGGTCAATACCGCGGCGTTATCGGGAACCGTGCTCGATCCTCAGGGCTTGGCCGTTGCAGGCGCAAAAATCACCATGACCAATCCGCTGACCGGCGTCGAACGATCGATCACGGCTGATGAAGGCGGACGCTACACCTTGGTTGGTTTGCCGCCTGGAAAATACAGCATGACCGTCGACGGCGGAGCGAATTTCGCGGGCTTCGAAGACGCCTCAATCGTTCTCACGGTTGGAGAAAACGCCAACTTCGATCCACACCTGCAACTGAAAGGCGCGCAACAGACTTTGACCGTCTCCAGCGAGACCGCCGCCGTGGAAACAACCAAAACAGAAGTATCGGCCACCATCGAACAGCGCGCCATCGACAACCTGCCCATCAACGGCCGCAATTACATCAACTTCACGCTGACGGATTCACAGGTCACGCGTGACAACGCGCCGAATACCGGAGCAGCGCCTACCTCCGGGCTCAACATCAGCGGCCAGAACGCGCGCTCGAATATCGTCAACGTCGACGGCGCCGATGCCACCGATAACGCCACGAACGGCGTGCGCTCCACGGTGTCGCAAGAAGCGGTGCAGGAATTCCAGATCGTCACGAACAGCTACGCGGCAGAATATGGCCGCGCTTCCGGCGGCGTGGTGAATATCATCACGCGCTCTGGCACCAACCAATTTCACGGCGACGTTTTCGGCTATCTGCGCGACCGCGACTTCCAGGCGGTCAACCCCTTCAGCACGGTGCCTGACCCAGCCTACACTCGCGTGCAAGCAGGCATTGCGTTCGGCGGCCCGATCAAGAAGGACAAGACTTTTTACTATTTTTCCTACGAGGTCACACGCCGCCACGAAACCGGCTTCTCTTCGATCGGCCAGAACAACTTCGGCCTTCAGGCATTCGACACCACGCAGGTTGGTCTGCCGTTCGGTACGCTGCAGTTGACACCGCAGCAGATCAGTTTTCTAACCAGTCCAGCCACGCTACAAAACGAAGTAACCGTTCCCGGATACGCCGCGATTGTCGGGCAGTATGCGGCGCTTGCTGGAGCGTCTTCTGGTCAAGCCGTAAGCGGGGTCTGGCCGACGGGGCTGACGGGTATTCCCGGCCTCAGCGGCTTTCCAAGCACGTGCATGGCTCCCCCTTGTTTCGTTCCAGCGTCATATCAAACGCTAGCATCACAAGAAGGCAATTTCCCGGTATTTGAGGGCACCAGCCTTTGGTCTTTGCGAATCGATCACAAACTCAGCACCAACAATCAGCTTTTCCTTGAAGGCCGCGTCAGCCCCAGCACGGTCACCGGCATCGAGGTTGCCGGGCAGGACCAACCCTACGGCCAGAATGCCTACTCCCGTACCTCCCAACAAACGTATCGCGACGTCACTGGCATCGCGGACTGGGTCAGCGTTCTCGGCCCGAACAAAATTAATGATTTCCTGTTTCAATACGCGCGACGCGGCCTGAATTACAATTTCTCAAACGGCCCGGGCGGCGAAGATCCGGCCGTCAACATTCCTGGATTCGCCTACTTCGGACGCGAGCCTTATTCCTTCATCAAGCGCGTGGAGACCCGCTATCAGTTCGCTGACAATTTCTCCTGGAACTTAGGCACGCACTCGACCAAATTCGGCGTGGATTTTGACTATATCCCCACCACTGCCACGTTCACGGTGAACTACGGCGGCGTGTACGATTTCGGCTCCTTCAGTGGCGCGGACCTTGGATTTCCCTCTTCGTTGCCCTGCGCAGGTTGCACGGGTGGCATGCTGGCCGTGTCGCTGCCACCCCTTTCGCCAGTGCAGGCTTACGGCGCCGGTTTGCCGGCCGACTTCATCCAGGGCATCGGCAGCCCGAAAGATTCCTTTCCTAATAAGCCGCTCGGCGCATATTGGCAGGATTCGTGGAAGATTCGCCCAAATCTGACGCTGAATTACGGCTTGCGCTACGACATCGAGTTCCCGCCAAAGTTTGCCTCCCCCGATCCCCTCGCCCAAGAAGGCTACACCATCCTGGGCATTGAAAAAGGCATCCAGACTGACGCCAACAACGTGCAGCCGCGCATCGGCATCGCGTGGGATCCCAAGGGTGACGGCAAGACCGTGGTACGCGCCGCGTATGGGCTGTACTACGATCATCCGCTGCTCGGACTTTATTTTCTCGGCGATGCTTCCGACGGCTCTAAGAGCGTGCAACTCGCTTTTGGCGGCACGCAAACCTGCACCGCTGCCGGGGATCCAAACAACTTGAACGCCATTCCCATCTTTCAGGGCACACTCGTCAACCCCGCGACACCGCAGTGCGCTCCTTCGCCTTCAGCGGCGCTGAACGCTTCGCTCGGCTATCTGCCCAACCAGCAGCAATTTCAGGCCCTCAATTTCCCGCAGTCGCTTTTCATCAACCAGAACTACATCAACGCCGGCTACCCGCTAGGGTTTCAACCGTTCGGCTATCCGCAGGGCAAAGGATTCGTGTACGCGTATTCCGAGCAAGCGAACTTGAGCATCGAGCGGGACCTGGGAAAGGGATTCACCTTGAGCGTGGCCTACAACCTCAACGAAGGGCATCACATCAACCGGCCGATCAACGCCAACCCGATTCGCGGCGACCTGATGCTGGAAAACCTTGCTGCCGCCAACGCAGCCGGGAATAACTTTGGCAGCCCGTTCCTCGTTAGCACCGACGCGGCCGGAAATCCTTGCGGGGTCGGCCCCTTGGGACCGTGGGTGGATGCGGCGCTGGTGAATTTCTTCCGTCCCGGGGGCATTAATCCCTCGGTCGCCTTAGCTGGGCTCAATGCCTCTCCGGCCTTCGCATCGTGCATCGGTCTCGCCAATCAAATTCTCAAAGCCGACGGCTTAAACGCCAACTGCAATCCCGTGGTAAGCCTCACCGACTGCGTGCCGTTCAGCGACATGGACGCCAACTACTCGACCGGCAGCTCCGCCTACAACGCCTTCAGCGCCAATCTGCGCAAGCGCTTCAACAACCACTATCAATTCCTCGCTTCCTACACGCTGTCGCACGCCATCGACGATGCCACGGACCTGCAAGCTACGCTCACCCCGCAGGACAGTTTCTATCCCGGTCTCGATCGCTCGACTTCCACTTTCGATCAGCGTCACCGCTTCGTGTTTAACGGCGTCTATGAAAGCGGTAAACTTACCGGCGACAGCTTCGTCACTAAGTTCTTCAGCAACTGGACCCTTGCGCCTCTCGTCGAGTTGGCCTCCGGCCGGCCGTTCAACATCATCACCGGCGACGACGACAACCTGCAGCTTTCAGCACTCACCGGCCGACCGAACACGATCGTGAATCAGACGTGCGTTGCGGCGGGCTTTCCTGCGGTCCCTTCCAAATATTCGCCCACCGGTGTCTTCCAGGAGCCCTGCCCCCAGGCATTCAACGGTACCCTGCTCTCTCTCGACGGCAACCTCGGCCGCAACTCCGGCCTCACGCCCTGGGTGGCGTTCGCGGACATGCGCTTCGCCAAACGGATCTATTTCGGCGAGCGCTACAGCCTAGAACTCATCACCGACATGTTCAACATCCCGAACCGTTTCAACGTCTCCGCCGTCAACGTGCTGTACACCAACGCCGGGCAACCGACGGCCTCTTACGATCCGCGGCAATTTCAGTTCGCCATGAAATTTCGCTGGTAGAGAATTCGCGTCTCTGGGTCGCGGGCCCGAACCTGGGCGCTTTTCTGCGATTCGGCTCTAGCATTTACAATAGCTTTGAGCCGCAACAATGCCGATCAAGCTTCCCAATATTGCCGCGTGCGTTTTCGACGCTTACGGCACGCTGTTTGATGTAAACAGCGCCGCGCGCGAGGCGCAGGATGCGCTGGGCGAACGCTGGCAGCCGCTCGCAGAGGTGTGGCGCGCGAAACAATTGCAATACACTTGGCTGCGCGGTCTCGGTGGACGTCACTCCGATTTTTGGCACGTAACAGGTGATGCGCTGGATTTCGCCATGGCCACGTTTCATCTGAAGGATCCGGCACTTCGCGAACGGCTGATGAACTTATATCTCACTCTCGGCGCCTACCCGGAAGTCGCGAATACGTTGCAACGATTAAAATCCGCCGGTATGAAGCTCGCCATTCTGTCCAACGGCACTCCCGCCATGCTGGCTGCGGCGGCCGCCAACGCGGGCATCGCTAGCCAGTTCGACACCATCCTCTCCGTCGAAGAAGTGCAAGTCTACAAGCCGCATCGCTCCGTTTACGCCTTGGCCTGCCAGCGCCTCGACGTGTCCGCCGAGCGCATCTGCTTTCTCTCTTCGAATGGCTGGGACGCGTACTCCGCCAAAGCCTTCGGCTTCCACGTCCTGTGGTGCAACCGCACGAATCAGCCGCCCGAACGCATCCCAGAAACGCCCGACGCACAGATCGCCACGCTCGCCGAACTGCCGGATAGCGTCCTCGTTTAAAAAAAATTCAAGCCGTGGCGAGCGACAATTGCCACATCTCAGGCGTTGGATTTTAGGAATTGGCTAAGGGAGAGTAAAGTAAGAAGGCCAGATCCTTGGAGAACGCATGGGCTTGGAATTCATCATCGTGGCGCTGTTCGCGGCCGGCGCTGTGATTTGGTTTGTGATGGAGGCATGGCGCAGCCAGAAACGCGGCGCGCTGCTCGAATCGCAGATGGCGGAGCTGCGCCGCGAACTGCAGTCCGTGGCCACCAATCAGGCGCAAAGCTCCGGGCAGGTGAAGGCCATCGCCGACAGCGTTTCGCAGCGCCTTGAAAGCGTCAACACCGCGGTCCAGGAAGGCATGAAGGGCGCCGCGCAGGTCACCGGCCAAATCACTTCGCAGGCGCAAACCTCAATGGCCGAGGAGCTTAAAAACACCCGCGCGCAAATCGGCGAAATTCAAAAGCAACTCGGCGAAGTGCAACAAGCCGGCAAGCAAATGTCGCAGACCGCGCAAACCCTCGAGAGCATCCTCGGTGGCGCAAAATCACGCGGCTCGTTTGGCGAAGTCACCCTCGAACGCATGCTCGAAGACGCTCTCCACCCGTCGCAATATGCCATGCAATACCGCTTCGCCAGCGGAGAAGCCGCCGACGCCGTCATTCATCTGCGTGACAAGAAGCTCATGGCCATCGATTCCAAATTTCCGCTCGATGCCTTCCGCCGTATCGCCGAGGAAGGCGACGACGCCCGCCGCGCCTTCGCCAGCGCGGTGAAAGGCCACGCCGATTCCATCGCCAAAAAATATATCGTCCCGCAGGAACACACTCTGGATGTCGCGTTGATGTTCGTGCCCTCGGAAACCGTGTATTCCGAGCTGCTGGTCACCGCGGATAGCAAAGGACAGCTGCTCGATGCTTACTGCCGCGACAAAAAAATCATCGCCGTCTCCCCCAACACGCTACACGCGCATCTTTGCGTGATCGCCATGGGTCTGCGCGGAATGCAGATCGAAGAAAACGCCAAACATCTGGCGGCCGGACTGGCCGGTGTGAAGAAACAGATGGAAACCTTCTATACCGTGTTCGACAAAGTCGGCACGCATATCGGCAACGCGCAGAAGAGTTATCAGGATGCCGATAAACGTTTTGAAAAGACGCAGATGATTCTGGAAAATTTATTGAACGTCAGCAATCCGGAATCACTGCTGGAAGCTCTGCCGGAACCGACGCAGACCATTCTCCCGCTCGCTTCAGAGTC
>JBEKVU010000042.1:0-14495 GCA_049513775.1 Candidatus Acidiferrum sp. | reverse complement strand
GAGCGGCACGGTGTAATCGCCCTGCGGGAGCTCTTCCTTGATGCGGCGGTAAAGAAATTTGTGTTCGAAGAAGAGGACCGGGTTGTTGTCGCGGATGGCGGATTTTAAGAGCCCCTTGGCGTCGTAAGGCGTGGAGGGATACACAATCTTTAGGCCCGGCGTGTGCATGAAATACATTTCCGGATTCGCGGAGTGAAAGGGGCCGCCGTGCACGCCGCCGCCGGAAGGTCCGCGCACGACGATGGGCGCGGGAGCGTTCCACAAGTAGTGGCCCTTGGCGACGAAATTGGTGAGCTGATTGAAACAGCAGGCGATGAAATCGATGAACTGCATCTCCGCGATGGGCCGCAAGCCGAGATAGCTCATGCCGCACGCCGCACCGATGATGGCGCTTTCGCTGATGGGCGTATCGATGACGCGTTCCCAGCCGAAACGCTCGAGCAAGCCCTCGCTGGTCTTGAACGCTCCGCCATAAACGCCGACGTCCTCGCCGAGCAGCACCACCGCGGGGTCGCGCTCCATCTCTTCATACATGGCCTGCTTGATGGCTTCAAGAAAGGTGACCGGCTCGCTACCGTGATTCGTGGCGCCGTTGGCGGAGGACTTTTTGGTTTCGGCCATGGCTTATTTCCGCGCCTTTCCGGCGGGTACTCTCCCCGCCGCTTTCTTGGCGCTCAAGCTGGTTGCCGCTGATTTACTCGGAGTCTTCGCCGCGGCTTTTGCGTTTCCGTTGGCAAGCACTTTCGCCGGAGCCTTGGGCGTGAGCTTGGCTTCGTTGTCTTCCTGCTCTTCAGCGGCGGCGGTGTCCCCAAAATGGATGGGGGCATTTCCCCCGCCAGAACCTTTACCTTCGCCAAAGCCGGCCACTTTCCAGACCGCGGGAACGCTGGAGCGCGGCGGGGTGACTTCGGCTTGGTCGCGTTCCCATTTCGCGGCGATTTTGTGGCAATCGTCGCCGGTGCAATAGACGCCTTTTTCCGCCAGCTCCGGCGGCGGCATCGGAGAGGCTTCCGCGAAATCGCGGTCCTTCGTGAGCAGGGCGTCCATCTTGCCTTCGAGTTCCGCTTTGGTGGCGGCGTCCAGAATTTTTTTGTCCAGCAAAAACTTTTCGTAGTGTTCGATGGGATCGCGCTGCTTCCAATACTCGAACATATCTTTGGGCACGTACTCGGCCGGGTCGTGCTGCGCGTGGCCACGCATGCGCATGGTCTTGGCTTCGATGAGGATGGGGCCTTCGCCGGCGCGGGCGCGATCCACGGCTTCCTGCGCGGTCTGGTACACGGCGACCACGTCGTTGCCGTCCACCACGTAGCTCGAGATGCCGTACGCTTTAGCGCGGTCGGCTAAATTTTCGATGGGCACCTGGCGCTTCACGGGCGTCGAATAAGCCCATTGATTGTTTTCGAGAATGAGCACGAAGGGAGCTTTTTGCGTCGCGGCAAGATTTAAACCTTCGTGGAAGACTCCGGTGGAACTGCCGCCGTCGCCGATCCAGGTCATGGCCACGATTTTCTGGCCGAGGTAGCGGCCGGCCATGGCCACGCCGGTCATCACGGGAATTAAATCGCCGAGCATCGAAATGGGCGAGACGATGTGCAGATTGTCCAGATCGCCGAAATGGCTGGTGCCGTCTTTGCCGAGCGTCGGCGAAGTGTATTTCGCCATATGCTGGGTAAAAACATCGCGCGGTGGGACGCCTTTGACCAGCAACGCGCCAATATTGCGAATCATGGGCGCGAGCCAATCTTTTTTCTCGAGGGCGTAAGCGGTGCCGACGGAGATGCCTTCCTGGCCCAGGCTGGAGTACAGTCCGCCGACAATCTTGTTCTGGCGGAACAGTTTGACCATGGTATCTTCAACGGCGCGATTCAGGCGCATGTAGTAGTACAGATCCAGGTACTGCTGGCGCGTAAGGTCTTTTTTCATGCGTCGCTCCGTGCGTGCTCCAAGTCCAGTTCCGGGGCCCGCTCCGCTGCCGGTGTCTCGTGCGGCGCGGAGGTGTGCGCGTTTTGTTCCGCCCGCTGCAGCGCCTCTAGAAATTGTACTCTTGGGACCGCCTGCATTTCGAGGCGCAGCACTGCGCCAAGGTGTTTTGCCAAAGGCGCTGCGATCTCGGATACCGCGATGGCTCGAGCGAGTAACTTTTCAAGTGACGTGGCTTTGCGATCGGCAATGCCACACGGAACCATTAGGTCGAAGTAGCGAAGGTCGGTGCTGACGTTGTAGGCGAAGCCGTGCGAGGTGACCCAGCGGCTGAGGTGCACGCCGAGCGCCGCTAATTTTTCCGGCGCCCTGCCCGCAGCTCCGGGCACCCAAATGCCCGTCTTGCCGGGCTCGGGCACCGCGGTGACGCCAAAGTCGGCGGACGCGCGGATCATGGCTTCTTCGAGCATGCGCATGTACCAGCCGACGTCACGCCGGATGGCCGCCAAATTGAGGATGGGATAGCCGACCAACTGACCTGGCCCGTGATAGGTGATGTCGCCGCCGCGGTTGGTATGGTGAAAGGCCACGCCTTTTTGCCGCAGCACCGCCTCGCTGACCAGAAGATGCTGCTGCTGGCCGTTGCGGCCCAGCGTGACGGTATGCGGATGCTGGCAGAAGAGCAAGACATCGCCGAGCCTGCCCGCTTTCCGGGCGGCCACCACGCGCTCCTGCAGCGCGTACGCTTCGGCCCAACCGATGAGGCCGAGGTTCACGAGGGAGCAGAAATTCATTTTCGCCCCTGCTGTGCGCCCGCGCGGGGCTGATGCGATTTCGTAAATAATTGGCGGGTCATTGCGTTTTTGTCGGTTTGTTTTATCAGTCGATGAACGCCAAGCTTAAACGTTAATCTGCAAGCCACGCACAGAGGCAAAGGCGTCGCCCATGCCTTCCCACACCGTGGGGTGCGCGTGGACCATGTGCATCATATCGTCGATGGTGCCTTCGAGATTGAGCACCGCGGCGGCTTCGGACAGAATTTCCGTGGCCAGCGGGCCGATGATGTGGATGCCCAAGACTTCGCCGTATTTTTCGTCCGAGACGACTTTGATGAAGCCGCCGTGATTTCCAAGAATGGTAGCCTTGCTGTTGCCGACGAACGGAAACTTGCCGGTCTTGACCTGATGGCCAGCGGCGATGGCTTCTTTTTCAGTCAGGCCGATGGAGCCAATTTGCGGCTCGCAGTAGGTGGCGTTGGGGATGCGCGTGCGCAAAAGCGGTTTGGTGGGCTTGCCAGCGATGTGCGTTACCGCGATGATGCCCTCCATCATGGCGGCGTGCGCCAGCTGCGGCATTCCGGCGACGATGTCGCCGATGGCGTACAGACCGGGCTCGTCGGTTTCGCCGTTGGGTCCGACGTTGACAAAGCCGCGGTCGAGCTTGGCCTTGGACTTTTCCAAACCGCAATTTTCCGTCATGGGCTTGCGGCCAACGGCCAGCAACAGCTTTTCGGCTTGCAGGGTTTGCGGCTTGCCGTCTTTATCTTTGAAGCTGACGGTTATGCCCGCAGCGTCTTTCTTGACGGAATCGACTTTGCTGCCGGTGAAAATCTGAATATTTTTCTTACGGAAGGCTTTTTCGAGTTCCGCAGAGATCTCTTCGTCTTCAACGGGAACCACACGGTTGAGGGCTTCGATGATCGTCACTTGCGTGCCGAAAGAGTTGTAGATGGACGCAAACTCCACGCCCACGGCGCCCGCGCCCACGACGATCAAGGTTTTGGGAATGGCGGGAAGCTCGAGGATGGAGCGATTGGTGAGGATGGTTTTGTGGTCCGGCTCGATGCCGGGAAGAGCGCGCGCTTCCGAGCCGCTGACGATCAGCACGTTGGCGGTCTCGATGATGGAGGTCTTGCCGTCTTTTTCGACGCTGACCTTTCCCGGACCTTCATAGCGTCCCCAGCCCTGCACAAATTCGACTTTGTTTTTTTTAAATAGAAACTCGATGCCCTTGGAGTGTTTTTTTACAATTTTATCTTTGCGCGCCAGGATGCTGGCCCAATTCACGTTCAAGCCGCTGACTTCGAAGCCCAGCTCAGCACCATTCTTGAAGTGATCGTAGACCTCCGCGTGGTGCAGCAATACCTTGGTGGGAATGCAACCGACGTGCAGACAAGTGCCGCCGAGATAAGGATCTTTCTCGACTACCACGGTCTTCAACCCTAGCTCGCCGGCGCGAATAGCCGAAACGTAACCGCCCGGACCGCTACCGATAATTGCTACGTCGTACTTAGCCACACGCACTCTCCTCAAAACGCCGATGATGCAGTTGTGCTGGAAGCGTCGCCGCCAGGAATTGGAGCGCGGTTGCACGCGGTCGGCCAGTACTCCTAGCGCCCGCGGCAACTCTCCACGGCAAGAACTTGGCTCTCGCGGTCCCTAATGCCAACCAGCGGGTAACCGCAAATCACGAATTTTACCAGTCGGGAGGCGCGCCCGCAACTAAAGGGAAGGATAAAACGCCGCAGGACCTTGTGGGAGGCGGGCGGCATCGGACGGTGCCGGGTCTCGGTGAGCTGCGGGGAGCGATTTTCCCTTTTTGCGCGTCGACGATGCCGAACTGCTGCCGCGGCACAGTGGAAAGCAATGACGGCAATGCGACGTCACCCACCGCGCAACGCACACCTGACCATTCACTGACGCCGCCGCTCGTGCGTGCGGGCGCGGCGCGCAGGCTTGGCGGCACCCCATCGCCTTTCTTGCGGTAACCCTCTCTTGTGTCTGGGCGCGTACCGGCTGGTGGAAGTGATTCGCCATCCATTCGATGCGCAACCCACCGAAATTATCGGGGCCGCGGTGATGATCGCTCTGGCGATCACCATGTTGTTTGTACTGTTTGAACCGCGCACGAGCGTGCGGTAGGTGCATCATCACCACCCTGCGCCATTGCTGCGTGGCGCTCGAGCCATCCCAACACCACCACTCAGCCCATTGAAGAGTGCTCTGCCCTTTGCGAACGCGCTCCGAAAGAAACCCGGTGCCATTGCTACCACGAGAGATGGATTGCTTTGGGAAGTCCGTAGCGTTTTGGGACTACTTCTGTTGAGCGGCGGATTGAAAATCTTTTAAGCACGCGGAATTGCGGCGAAGTAGCGCTCTTCGAGGATTCGCCGGTGATGCAGCTCGTGACCCGTGATAATGAACGCCAAGGCACGCACGGTTACTTCGTTTTTGTTGGCTGAACCGCGGCGTAGCCAAGCCTCGTCGTCAAGAGAGCGGTACAGCGCGACCGTCGAATTGCGGACTAGGGAAAACTCCTCCGCGAGATCCTGCAACTGACGGCGGCCGAAGCCTGCCGCGCGCACATAATCATCCTGCTCGAAACCTGAGAGCGGCGTCGTGTCGCCGCGCGCGATGCGCAGTGCCCGGTAAGTGAAAATTCTCTCGCAATCCGAAAGGTGGCCGATGACCTCTTTGACGCTCCACTTGTCCGGGGCGTACCGGAAGTTGCCGTCTCGTTCGCTACAGGCCGTCAGAAGCTGAGTCATTTGCAAACGCTGCGCTTCGAGCAGACTCAAGATGTCCGCGGACGGAACTAGCGAGACATACGTTTCGTAAAATGCCGCGTACTCGGTGGTCTCGGGCTTGCGATTCATCGTGGCTCACTCCCATTGGCTCCGCATTATATCGCAGTGCTTCTACTGCAACCGCACGGCGGTGCTAACCCCAGGTGGGTGAGCGAAGTTGCGCACAAAGTTGTATACAAAGTTGCGCGCTCATGGCAAACCGTTGTACCAAAGAGTTGCGCCAAAATTAGTCGCAACGACAGCGCGGAGAGCAACGATATGCGTGTGGCGTTTCAAGGAGAACCTGGAGCGTTCAGCGAGGCTGCGGCGTTGCAGTTGCTTGGCGCAAAGATCACCACCGTTCCACGTGCAACGTTTGATTTGGCGTTCCGCGCGATGGGGGAGGGCGCGGCGGACGCGTTGCTGGCGCCCATCGAAAATACGCTCGCCGGCTCAGTCGTACGCGTCTACGATTTGCTGCTCGAAAGTAATCTGGTGATTACGGCGGAAACGATTCTGCCGATCGAGCACCATCTGATCGGTTTCTCCGGAGTTTCGGCCGACGAGATACGCTCGGTGGCGTCGCATCCCATGGCCCTAGCGCAGTGCGAACGATTTTTCAGGAATCATCCGGCACTGCGGCGCATTCCGGCTGAAGATACGGCTGGCAGCGTCCGTCTGGTGCTCGAGGGCGGTGACCGCCGGGCCGCGGCCATTGCAGGAAGACGAGCCGCGGAGTTTTATGGCGGCACGATTCTGGCCGCCAACATCCAGGATAATGCGGAAAATTTCACGCGCTTTGTGTTGCTGCAGCCCGCGGCATCGGATTCGCCACACGCGCGGAAAATGTCGCTGGCCATGCGCCTGGCGCATCGACCCGGCGCACTGCTGTCATCGCTGGAGCCCTTTGCGCAACATGGCGTGAACTTGCTGAAGATCGAAAGCCGCCCGATTCATGGACGTCCGTGGGAGTATCAATTTTTTCTGGATGTCGAAGCAGAACGGCTGGAAAGCTTGGAAGCAGCGCTTCTCGTGGTGCGCGCGGTCACCAGTGAAGTTCGCATGCTGGGATTGTATGTGGCTGCGCGCGCCGGTTTGGGTCAGGATGCGCCCTTGACCACGTAAATATCGAATCAGAGAAATAACGGGAGCGCGCGGCATTGCGAGCTCCGGTTTTTGTTTTGTGGACAGTTCCGTTGTTGCGGCCTAGCAGTAGCTGCAAGCTTCGTCGCCGAGGCCGTTTGCCCCGCGCATGTCGTTCTGAATGCGGCGTAGACGGCGGCCGAGGCGTTCGGCCAGTTGGTGCCGGGCACGCCACAGGCGAGCCTTGAGCGTATTCTCGGTGACGCCGAGTTTTTTAGCCGCTTCACCGGTTGAGTAGCCCTGCACCTCGCGCAACACAAACGCCGTGCGCAGGAGCGGCGAGAGCTCGTGGAGATTCTCGCTGATGATTTCGCGCAACTCCGTGCTGGCGAAAACCTGCTCGGGGTTGGGACCATCATCGGCAAAACGCTCGGTCGCGGGGAGTTCGTCCTCTCGCGGTGTCTCATCAAGGGACACCGCGGGACGGGCCTTGGCGCTGCGCCGGCGCATCAGCGCGGCGTTGATGACAATGCGCGTGAGCCAAGTGGAAAATTGCGAACGCCCCTCGAAGCGCTTCAGGTTGCGAAACGCGGAAAGCAACCCGTCCTGCAAGGCGTCTTCCGCATCTTCCGCATTTCCCAGCACGCGCAAGGCGGTCTGGAAAAGTGGCCGGTGATAACGGCGAAACAGCGTTTCCATGGCCTCATGGTCACCGCGCTGGCCGGCGCGGATCAAACTGTCCTCGTTTAGTGGTCCAGGTACTGCCGTGGTGGTTACAACCGCTTGCGTTGCCATCGTTTGTTGCCCCCCCATTTCCTACTGCCATTCACAGCTCATCGCAGAAAACTCGTCGTGCGTTAATGCACCGGGACATTGCCCGCGGGCGTTTTGGGTTTTTTAATCAGCAACAGCACAGGAATCACCGCTAAAAACACCACGCCCAGCAATTTGTAATTATAGAGAAAAGCCAGCATGGCCGACTGCCGCTGCACGGTGCCGTAAATCATGCCGTGCGCCTGGTCAGCGGCGTGGTTGGCAGTGGCGCCTGCGGAAACCAGCCGAGCCTGCGTTCCGCTCACCATGTTGCGATACGCGACGCTGTAGATGTTTACCTTTTCCATCAGCCGGGCCTGATGGGACTGCGTGTGACGCTCCAGCAGCGTGGTGACCGTGGCGATACCCACGCTGGCGCCAACGTTGCGCGCCAGATTGATGATCCCCGTGCCCATGTTTGTCTTTTCGCGCGGCACGTACGCGAACGCCGCCACGTTGATAGGAATAAACAAAAACGCCAAGCCGAAGCTCTGCAGCATGCGCGTTCGAACGGCGTGACCGTAGTCCAGCTGCAAATTCCATCCAGCCATCACAAACAACGCGGAGGCGGAAACCAGACAGCCGAAAGTGATCAAGAGGCGCGTGTCCACGCGAGAAACAAGGATGCCGACCACGGGCATCATACACATGATCACTGCGCCGCCGGGTGAGAGCGCCGCGCCAGCCAGAGCCGCGGTATAGCCGAGCAATTGCTGCAAAAGTTGCGGAATGAGCACCGTGCTCGAATACAGCACGAAACCCAGGAAGAACATGGCCGTAGTGGCAACGGCAAAATTTCTGTTTTTGAGCATGCGCAAATCCACGACGGGATTTTTCTGGCGCAATTCCCACAAAATGCCGCCGATTACGCCAACAAACATGAGCACGGCGAAGGTCCAGATAAAGTCGGAAGCGAACCAATCGTCGCGCTGGCCCTTGTCCAGAATAATTTGCATGCTGCCCAAACCCAGGCTGATCAGGCCGATGCCGATGTAGTCGATGCGGAAGCCGCGCTTCACCGATTCACGCTTCATGTCAGGAGGGTCGCTGACGAGAAAGGAAGTGAGGATCAGCGAAATAATCCCCACGGGTACGTTGATGTAAAAAATCCAGCGCCATGAAAAACTATCGGTGATGTAGCCGCCCAGCCAGGGACCGATGGTGGGAGCTACCACGACCGCCAGCCCGTAAACGGCGAAGGCCATGCCGCGCTTGGAGAGCGGAAACGTGTCATTAAGAATGGCCTGTTCACTAGGCTGCAATCCGCCTCCGCCAGCGCCCTGCAAAATGCGGAAGAAAACCAGGACGCCGAGACTCGGCGCCAGCCCGCACAAGAAAGAACTAACGGTGAATAGCGCGACGCACGACATGTAAAAACGCTTGCGACCGAGGATTCCCGAAAACCATCCGGAAAGCGGCAGCACGATGGCGTTGGAAACGAGGTACGACGTAAGCACCCAAGTCGATTCGTCGGCGCCGGCAGAAAGATTTCCCGAAATGTGCGGCAGCGCCACGTTGGCGATGGAGGTGTCCAGCACCTCCATGAACGTGGCAAGCGTTACCGTAACGGCGATCACCCAGGGGTTGATCGAGCCGTCCGGCATACGCAGTTTCGAGATGAGTCTATTTTTCATGCGTCAGTTGTATTACGCACCGAACACTAGAATCGCTTCGACGTGGCCCAAATTATTTCGTTATCACCGTGGCATCCACGTTCATGCCCGGCCGCAGTACGGCTTTTTCTGGCGGAATGGGATCGAGGACAATTTTCACGGGAATACGTTGCACCACTTTCACGTAATTTCCCGTGGCGTTTTCCGGAGGGAGGAGGCTCAACATCGAGCCCGTGGCTCCGGCGATGGAATCGACGTGACCGCTGAAGGTGTGGCCGTAGGTGTCGACATCGACTTCGGCCTTTTGCCCAGGCTTCATGTTGCGCAATTGTGTTTCTTTAAAGTTCGCGGTGACCCAAACATCTTGCAGCGGAACCACGACCAGCAAGCCCTGACCAAGCTGCACAATTTGGCCGGGTTCGACTTGTTTGTGCGTGGCCACGCCATCGATGGGCGCAACCACTTCCGTGTAGCTGAGATTGAGCTTGGCGGCTTCCAGTGCGGCTTGCGCTTGTTCGACTTTGGCCAGTTTCGAACGCGCGTCCGCCGAGCGCATGACCACCTGATGACTGCCGGCTTGCGCGGAGACGACTCCGGCGCGCGCTTGCTCGACGCGGGCCTTGGCCATGGACACCTGCGATTTCATCATTTCCACATTGCGCTTGGCCTGCGTCAATCTTTCCTGGTCCGCGCGCAACGCGCTGTTTGTGGCGTCCGCGCTGGCTTGCGCGGATTCATACAACTGTTTGGAAATTTCGCCCTTCTCGAGCAAGGGCTTGTAACGCGCGAGATCGGCGCGGGCAAATTCCGCGTTGGCGCGGCTCTTATCGATATTGGCCTGCGCGTAGGCAAGATCCGCGGTCTGCGCCTGGTCGTACATGGTTTCCGCACGCTCTAGATCGGCTTGCGCCCCCAGCAGCTGCGCGTCAGCACTGGAATTTCCGCTGGCCACGTCCGCCTGCGTGCGTGGTACATCGGCACCGGCGGACTGTGCATCGCTCTGCGCTACATCCAGTGCGGCCTGGGCCTGGTCGACCGCGGCCTGATAATCGCGTGGGTCAATCTTCAGCAAAACCTGCCCGGCTTTTACCTGCTCATTGTCGGTAACCAGAACATCCTGCACGCGTCCGGAAATCTTCGCCGCGATGGGCGTGATATGCCCGTCTACTTGCGCGTCGTCGGTGCTCTCGCGATCGTGGTAATACAGAAAAAGCGCGGCCACCACGGTGAGCACCACAATGCCGCCGGCGATCAGCAGGCGCTGTATGCGCGGATTCGCAAAGCCCTTGGGCTCTGGCTTTTTTTCTTCTTCCAGAGAGATGGGAATGCGCGTCGCGTTTTCCAGTCCGACTTCGATCTCAATGCTCATGATTTCCTCACTTGGCGTACAACTTTTCCATCTGGCCAATGGAACGCGCGTAGTCAGCACGCGCCTGATTAAACCGATAGAGCGCGGCGATCTGATTGTCGTTCGCGCGCGCCAGGGAATCCTGCGCTTGGATTACTTCAATGTTGTTGGCCACGCCCGCGCGAAAGCGGTCGCGTGCCTGATCGACTTCTTGATTGGAAAGCTGGATGCCCAGGTTGGCGACCTGCACTTCGTTGCGCGCGGAAGTTAAATTGATCAGCGCGGTCTTCACATCCAGCGCGATGGAATTGCGCAAATCGTCCTGCTGCTGCTGCAATAGAGCAAGCTCCAGATTTGAGCGCGCGATCTGGGCATGAATTCTGCCGCCGGTAAACACCGGCATATTCACCGAGGCGATGAACGTGTAGGTCGAAACAGCGTTGTCGGGGTGCGTTCCGAGATAGTCCCAATTTCCATCGATGCGCAAATTCGGCAGGCGCGACTCTGAAGCTGCTTTCTTCTCACTCTCGGCAGCCTTCACCTGGGAGATCAGCGACTTCCATTCTTGCCGCTCGCCCAGCGCTTGCTCAATGCTTGGTTCGACTTCCGGCTGCGGAGTTTCAAAAAAACTCAGCGAATCGGCCAACTCCAGAACTTGCCGCGGATCAAGATTCAGCAACCGGCTCAGGCCGAATAGCGAACGCTCGCGATCGGCTTCGGCTTCAATAAGCCGCTGCTTTTCATTCTGCAATTCGACATTGGCGCGTAGCGTGTCAATGCCCGTGCCCACGCCTTCTTTCTGCAGATCTCCAGCCTGATCGAACAACGCTTGCGCCAAATCAACGCGCGATTGTGACGCTTGCACGTCGGCCACGGCGCGCAACGTTCCGATATATTGCGAAACCACCAGCAGGATCACTTGTTCGCGCGTGGACAGGCTGGCGGCCCGCGAAGCGTCCAGCGTGTTTCGCGACTCTTGATAGCGGCGCCACAGCGTCAGGTCAAAAATCGGCGCGGCCAGCGTGCCTCCGGCGGAAAACTGGGGAAATGGTCCGAGCGCCGCGGGAATCCCGGGGAAAATCGCTTCGCCCCCGAACTGCGCGCGAACGTTGAAGCGCTGCGCCTGCTCCTTGACGCTGGCGTCGACTTCGGGCAGCAACGCCGCGCGCGCCACATTCTTATCCTGCACCGATTGCAACACTTGAATCACGGCTATCTGTGCCGTGGGGTTTTGCTTCAAAGCCAAGCCGACCGCTTGATCGAGTGTAAGCTGCAGCACACCGGTCGGCGCCGTCGAGCTTAGCGGACCGCGTGCTCTGGCTCCGCCGTCGTTTGGGCGGGTTTGCGCATGAACGCTGAGAGAACCCGGTAGCAGTCCGAAGAAAATTAAATAAAAAATGATGTGGGACTTTTTGATTTTCGGCGGCGTCGAAGATTCGCCCTCTGCGCTGGACTTGGCGTCGCCTTCCGGGCCGACAATATCCTTAACGATGGCTTGATTCAGGCAGCCTTCCGCCAAAAGATGGCCGCCTTGCCGGTAGATCTCCTTCAGCAACACCTTGCCGGCGGCATCGATAAAACTGACACCACAAAGATTGATGCTGAACTTTCCGGCTGGAGAGGACGCGCGCAATTCCCGCCAGCACTGCTCAAGGGCAGCCACCCATTGCCCCGCAAGGCGTCCTTCGACACTCAAGACAAGCTTGCCGCGTTTTTGTTCGGTGGTGATCCTGAGCATACTTAGAGGCCCTGCAGTGTTGTGCTGGTGCATTCGAGGCACCAAGGAATGCGAAGTACGGTTCATATTTAACCCTCACTAAATCAGTTACTTATAAACTTCTGACACGGCCCCCCAGCTAAATAGAATGCCCATATTGCGTCACATTGGATATTATTGGCACTAGTTTCATGCCCATATAAGGGCATGCTGATGTCGCGGCGAGGTTCCAATGCGCGCTCCGGGAGAACACTTATACGGCGTGTGCGGAGCAAAAGTAACCTCAATCTCTGAATTAACAGCGTTAAGTTATGGGCAAAAAAAAGCCTCTTCCACTCGCCCCTCTGCCTTCATGCTCGCACGCCAGCAAGTAGCGTCTCCACCATGGAATCGATCAGTCGGCCGCGCTCCACCCAGGGGAATTGCTCATGAATAATCAGCAGAGAGGTAATGCCGTGCACCCCGGCCCACAAAATCTGGCTGGCGGCTTCCGGGTCTCGCACGCGCATCTTGCCCGCAACCACACCGTCGTATACCGAGCGCCGGAGGAAATCGAATGCCCGCATGCCGGCCGAGTCCTGCTGGGTGTACTGCCCGGCGTCTAAACCATCGGGCATCGGCATCATGAACGTAGCGCGATAGTGATGCGGATTCGCTAGGCCGAACTCGATATAGGCGTGCAGTCCCCGCCCCAAGCGTTCCAGGGGATCTCCTGGCTGGTCTATGATTTTCGATAGGACGTCCAGGAGCTTGGCGAATGTCTCCCGACAAACTTCGTCCAATAGCTCGGCCTTGTCGCGAAAGTAGAGGTAGATAGTCGTCGGGGAGTATTCGATTTTGTCGGCGATGCGTCGCATGGACACATTTTCAAATCCATTGCGGACGAAAAGTTCGCTGGCGGCATCGAGGATTTCCTTGCGGAGAAACTTTCTTTGCCGCGCGCGCCGTTCTCTCACTCCCACGATCGGGACCTCAGTAACTTAACAGCGTTAAGTATATTGCCAGGGGCGAAGACGAGCAAGCTTTAGACGGCGCCCAATAAGCAACTTCGCTACGGTGCGCGGCGCACAGCGATTGACTGCAATTCGAAGTGTCCGCCACGCAATAACGTGGCTACGCCGACAAACTCTCTCGCGGGTAAATCCTTCGCTGTGAAATAGGTACGATAAGTAGCGTTGAATTTATCGAATAGCGACAAGTCCGTGCAGGACACCTGTACGTAGACCAAATCATCCATCGTCATGCCTCCGGCCGCCAGCGTAGCCTTCACGCCGTCGAGCAAGAGGTGAATTTCTGTGTCCACGTCGGCCGGCGCTTGGCCGGTCTTGGGGTCGAGGCCAATGCGGCCCGCGAGATACATCGTGTTCCCGGCGAGAACGGCGTCACTGAACGGCAACTGCGGATTCGCGCCGGGCAAATGTATGGCCGAGCGCTGGGAGGTGCTTGGCGCCTGTGAGAATGCGCCGAAGGCCACAAACGAGCCGCTGAATATCAAGCAGCAGACCGTAGCAATCGTTCTGCGATTCATGAGCAAACCTCCTAAGACCTGCGGGGCGAAACGAAAGGGACTGGTAAAGTCCCGCGAGTGTACCTTGGTATCTAGTCTCGTTCAAGGATGGCGAGGATTACGGCACCGTGCGGCAAGCCGGCGCCGGCGCACTAAAAAGAAATAAAACCCGCGCAAATCAGATACAACGATACGCAACCAACCACAAACCACAACAGAATCGCCTGCAAGAGTGGCCGCCAGCCCACTTGCCGCAGCGTCTCCCACGATAGACCTGTGCCAATAAGAAAGAGCGTAGCCGTCAGCCCGCGATGCCCGAAAGCGTAGAGCGTCTGACTGACGCGCGAAAAATTCGGCAAATAAGTATTCACCACCGCTGCGAGACAGAAAAACAAAATAAACCAGGGAAGTTGCACACGCGTCTTGCTGCGCTTCAGCGCGGCCGTCAGAAGCGCCAGGGGCACGATCCACAGAGCGCGCGCGAGCTTGACGGTCGTTCCGATGACCAGGGCTTGCGGTCCGTATTTGCTTGCGGCACCCACAACTGAGCTCGTATCGTGAATCGCCAGGGCCGCCCACAGGCCAAACTGCGTCTGCGATAGGTGCACGGCGCCGCCAATCGGCGGGAAAATCAGCAGAGCCACGGAGTTCAAAATAAAAACCGCGCCGAGCGATACGGCCATTTCTTCTTCGTTAGCTTGGAGGATAGGTCCAATAGCGGCGATCGCGCTGCCCCCGCAAATCGCCGTCCCAGTGGTGATTAGAAAAGATGAATTCGCGCGTACCTGCAACAGCCGGCCCAGCGCCATTCCCAAAGCTATCGCGAAGGAGATACTGATCGCCGTGTAAAAAAAACCACTGCGGCCGGCCTTCAGTACCTCGTGCAGATTCATGCCGAAACCGAGCCCCACGACAGCGGCCTGCAG
>JBEKVU010000041.1:0-14531 GCA_049513775.1 Candidatus Acidiferrum sp. | reverse complement strand
CCGAATGGGCTCGATACAACGAAGAAAATAAAAGGGCCGCTCTCACTTGCCCGAATGAGTTTTGGTGCGGGAGAAGGGATTTGAACCCCTATGGCCTTGCGGCCGCCAGCTCCTAAGGCTGGTGCGTCTGCCAGTTCCGCCACTCCCGCGGCTGCGATTTCACTATACCGAATTCTTCGAGCTCTGCGCCATGCTTCTAACACCGCTGGATTAGCACCCGTGTTCAGCGCATAATAGTAGCTTCCGCGGAGCACCCTCGGCTACCCCCAATCGCCGCAGGCTCTCGCGGGTTTTGTCATCGCATCAGATTTGCGCTTCAGAGTTGTGCACCAGAATTGCACTCCGGGGCTTGCGTATCCGATTTGCGTCCGGTTTGACCCGCTGCTCTCGAGGGCAGCTGCATGATCGTCCAGGAACAAGGCGAGCAGTTCGTCGTTATCCGTCAAACCGATCACGCCACTCTGGCGGGATTTTTTGCGCGCGAACTGGGCAATGAGAATTTCACCCGTCCCGAGCCGAACGATGCCTTTCGCATGGCGGCCGCGGAGCACGACAATGGCTGGACGGAGTGGGAACTGAACTCGCAAATCGATTTTGCGACGTTCACTCCCTACACGTTCATGTCCATTCCCACCGCGCAGCACATTGAAATCTACAAGCGCGGAATCGACCGCGTAGTGCAGGCGGACCAATACGCCGGCCTGCTGACCACCATGCACGTTGCCGGACTGTACGATCGGGCGCGCGCCACCATTCCTGGTTTTTCCGCCAAATACGTAAAGACGTCTGAGACGCAGATCGTAGCGGAATTCATTCAGCGTTTGCGGCTGCAGCAGTTGCGTTTGAAAGTGGATTTACGCGCCGACGCAGCGCGGAAAAATTCTGTCGACGAAAAATCGCTGCAAGCTAATTTGCAGCGGTTGGACGCGCTAGACCGCCTGTCTTTGTATTTCTGCCTGCCACCGCAAGAGGATGCCACCATCGATGCCGTGCCAGTCGACCAGTACGGCAGTGAAGTGGATTGGGAGTTGCGCCCAAAAGCCGACGGCGCTGTGACGCTCTCGCCGTATCCATTCCGGCGCGATCCGCTGGACATCAGCATTTTGGCGCGGCACATTCCCAAGCGGCGTTACGCGGACGACGTGGATTTGCAGAAAACCTTGGCGCTGGCGCCTTTCTTTGCCATGCATTTCACCTTGAGTGCGGGTAGCACCGATGCGCTGACGCGCGCCGCGCGTGCTTAAGCGCATCCTTCGATAGACTTCCTTCAATCGAGTTCCGTGCCGCGCGTTTCGGGCAACGCAAGCGCGAGCATCGCGGCCAAAAAAAACGCCGCCGCCTGCAAGATAAACGCTGGGCCAATGCCGTAGCGCAAGGCGAGAGCGCCGACGGCCAGCGGCGCCACGGCGGAGAGTCCGCGGCCGATGTTGTAGCTCAAGCCCATGGCCGCCGCTCGAATGGGGCCGGGGAAAATCTCGCTGGCAATCGCGGCGTAGCCGGAAAAATATCCCGTGCCAAAAAATGCCACCAGCGGGCCGAGCACGAGCAAAGCAGCGGGGCTGCGCACCAAGCCGTAAACTGGCACAAGCGCTGCCGCAATCATCAGGTACGCGAAATACGGACGCCGTCTTCCAAACGCATCGGCGAAAAATCCGAAAAGCGCGTAACCCAGCCATTTGCCCGCGCATAGCACCAGAAAAAACGCCGTGCTTTTTGCTAGGCTCAGTCCTCGTCCGCCTTGCGCAGGCGGCAGCGATAAATACCCCGGAATCCAGGTAAACAATCCCCAGTATCCGAACATTGCGCATGCGTTCATGGCGGTGGCCAGAATTCCGTTGCGCAGCACCGCGCCGTGGAGCGATCCGCGTAGCGCGGCGCGAGGCTGGTCGGGAGCTTTTTTTCGCGCGAGCCACGAAGCGGGCTCGGGAACCCCGCGGCGAATCCATAGCACCAGCAGCGCGGGCAAAACACCGGCAAAAAATACCGCCCGCCAGCCAAAATGCGGCAAAACCACGAGCACGACCAACGCGGCAACGGCTTCGCCAATGGCATAGGCGGATTGCATGATGCCCAGCGCCCTTCCGCGATGTTCGGCGCGCCAGGTTTCCGCGATCAAGGCCGCGGCGGTAGTCCACTCGCCACCCATTCCGAGTCCCAGCAAAAAACGGAACACCGCCAACTGCGGCACCGAGTGAGAAAATCCACACGCCGCGCTGGCCAGCGAATAAATCAGGATCGAGCCCATCAACGCCCGCGCGCGCCCCACGCGATCCGCGATTACGCCAAAACCCAATCCGCCTATGGCCGAAGCTACCAACGTGAGCGAATTGAGAAGCCCCGCGGTGCCCGTGCTCAAGCCAAACTCGCGCACCAGATACGCGAGCACCAGGGAGTACAACATCACGTCCATGGCGTCGAGCATCCAGCCGAGCGAGCCGGCGACGAGCGAAGCGCGCTCCGCTTTGCTGACGTTCGAGGGCCAGGAAAAAATCCGCTTGACCCCGCGCGTGGGGGCGTTCATGGCGTGCAACGCCGCATCTTTGGAGAGAGTCTTAGTCGCGGGGTTGGGAAGGGAAGTCATTTGCCGCAAGATTCTATCGCCAAACCGCGGCAATGCACGGCATTTCCGCTTGACTTTCCCCCGCGCCGCCCGCATCTTAAAAAGCTTCGCCAACACCGCTTTTGTTGGCTGAATGTTCCAGAAAGGTTGTCTCGCGCACTCATGACCCGTGTCCGGCTCTGCTTTCACGATCGCTGCTTCGATGGCACCGCCTCGGCCGCGCTGTTTTACCGCTTCTACCGCGAGCGCTTTGCGAGTGCCGCGGAGTTTGGTTTTACCGGCATGACGCACAAGGCCGTGCAACCGTGGGTACCCGGACTTTTTGACGGCGATGAGAACGTTATTGTGGATTTCAAGTATTCCAATTCGCCGCAACTAACCTGGTGGTTCGATCATCATCAGAGCGCGTTTCTTACTCCGGCGGATGCAGAGCAGTTTCGTAAGCATCCCGGCGCCCACATGTACTACGACCCGACATACAAATCCTGCACCAAATTTATCGCTACCGTGGCCAACGAGAAATTTGGCTTCGACATTTCTCCGCTCGCCGAACTGATTCATTGGGGCGACATCATCGACGGCGCACAATATGCCTCGCCCGAGGCTGCGGTGGAAATGGCGGAGCCTGCCACGCAGCTCGCGCTGGTGATCGAAGCGGCTCCGGAAGATGGTTTGCCGGCGCGCATCATTCCGGAGCTGGCGTATCGTCCGCTGCATGAGATGGTTGAGCTGCCGATTGTGGCGCAGCATCTCGGGCCGCTGCTGAAGCGTCATCGCGATTCGATTGAGATTTTGCGGCAGCGATGCGAGGCCCGCGATGGCGTGGTGTTTTTCGATGTGGGGGACCTGGATCTCGAAGGCTACAACAAATTTATTCCGTATTTGCTGCATCCGGAGTGCGTGTATTCGGTAAGCGTCAGCGCGCCAAAGGTGCGCGCAAAAGTTTCGCTGGGCACCAATCCGTGGAACCTGGCAAATGCCGACGCCAACTTGGCTTCGCTAGCGGAACAATATGGCGGCGGCGGGCACCAGCGTGTCTCGGCGATTTCCTTTGAACCCGAGGAAATCGCGCGCGCGCGGGAAGTTGCGGCCACGCTCGCGGCGCATTTGCGCAAAACGATGAGCGCAAGGTAATGGCGGCAAAGTAGGCCGCGCCACCAATCGACAAAAATCCCAGGCCCATGTAAAATTGCTAAGCTGTGGACCGGTAGCTCAATGGTAGAGCAGCTGACTCTTAATCAGCGGGTTGCAGGTTCGAGTCCTGCCCGGTTCACCAAATCTTTTCAACGACTTAGCCTCTTCTGATTTCTCGCTCACAAAAACTGTGCCCGATTTTGTGCCTACCCCGCGTCAAACTCTGAGCCGCTAAGGTTTTCCACCGCCTGGCGCTTCGCTTCATTCCTGATATGCGAATATCGCTCCATCATTTGTCCTGAATTGTGCCCACCCTGTATCAAAAACCATCGCACTCGGTAGCGATGGGGCGGGGCAGCAAGTCCCTCGCAATAGGGCGGAGAATCAACACGATAGCAAATCATCGCAGTCGGCAGCGCCGGCCGAGGAAAACATAGAGGTGCTGTGGCGGCAGACGCGACGAAAAATGTTTGGCCCTTTGGCTGAATCGCGAAATATCGGAATGCGAACTCTTGACGCGAAGAAAAAGTGGAGTGACATTTGAGGCCGTGGGAGGCTAGCGGATGCCAAAACGCAGCCCGAAAGGCGCAGGCGGTGAAGAGTTGACACCGCGGCAGGTTACGTTCGCGAGAAGTTTGGTGAACGGGACGACGATCACTGAGGCTGCCAAAAGAGCGGGTTACTCCGAAAAAAACCTCGCTCAATCTGGCCATCAGGCGCTCAAGGCCATTCGCTTGAAGATGCCTGAGCTCATGGATGACCTGGGATTGACCGAAAAAAACCTCATTGAGAAACATTTACTTCCGTTACTCGCGGCGACGACAATCAAACACTTCCAATATGAGGGGAAGGTAAAGCAAGAATGCAAAATCCCTGACAACAGGGCCAGACTTCGCGCGCTTGATATGGCGCTTCACTTGATTGGAGCGTATTCTCCTGCGGATCAAGAGTCAGTAAGGCGAAAGGGACCGACGTCATAGTTGTGGACGTCGTTCGGCCCGAACCGGTCGGCGATCAACCTGCAGGTACGTCGATTAGGGATCGCGTCGTAGAATCTAATCCATGCTAACGCAGCGATAAGCGACGGGTTGCGAGTGGGCACAAAACTGGGCACAGTTTCGATGATTTACGTATACATGGCACTCGAAGTCATTGAAAGGAAAGGCGTTGTCGTGGATCCGAGGGCCTAGCAACCGTTGATTGCTGGTCAGTGGTTTGTTTCCACTAGTCCGGCTAGTGCTGCGTGTCGATGCTGCCCAAGCCTGAGAGTTTGCGAATAGGTGAATTCCTGGCGCTTCGCCTGTAGTTATTGCAGCTTCGCGTATTCCGACTTGGCTTGTTTCAGGATAGGGATATTCGAGTCGGCGTCCTTCCACAGCGTGAGGAAATCCTTGTACGCTGCACGAGCTCGGCGTCGAGCGGCTTCGGCATCGGCGCCCTGCGAGGTTCTCGATTGCAATGCGTTGGCTCGCGCTACTCCGAGATGCGCCAATGCACCGGTCCAGCAGTTCCACACCACGCCGCTATGATCGATGATTTTCTGAAACTCGGCTGCGGCGGCACTAGCTTGTCCGCTCGCCAAGTAGACCTGCCCCCAGACATACGCATGATAAAGGCCCGTAGTCGTCCCGAACTGAACATTGCCTAGCTCGATTGGGGAAGCAGGTTGGCGAGTAGTTACCGCCGAGGCCGTATTCCCTTTGTCCAGCGCCAACTGTGACCGGATGGCAGGGAGCCACAGTGACTGCATCTGTGTGTCCCGCGGGAAGCGTTTCCCCAAATCTTGCGCCAAGGATTCCGCCCGCGCAGTATCTCCCGCCATGGCGAACGCCAGCGCGGCTTCAGTCTCGGCGCCCTGGCTTCCAGGAGAAAGCTTCAAGGCAGCGGCTGCCGACTGTCGCGCTACACCAGCGTTACCGAATGCGGCTTGTTGTAGAGCATTATTCGCAAGGTAGGTAGCCCCATTTTCTTTGTTGTCCGCGCGTATCGCGGACTGCACCGCTTGCTTGGTCAGTTCAGACGCACGAGCCAGATGCCCCCCGTATGCTTCGGAGTCAGAAGCGAGCGCGAGTCCAAAGTTTTCGTAGTCGGCGTTGCCAGCGAACCAAAGCTGTTGTTCCGCCATCGCTGAAGAGTCCGCTGCCAGAAAGGCAAGCGCATACTGGCTATTGTGCAATATGAAGCCATCTAATTTTCGCGCCTGCGCGTCGCGAATGATCTGACGTGCCTCATCGAAGTGCTGCAACGCGATAACGTAAGTGGCAAGATTTTCGTACCAACCTACCTGATCGGGTGCAAGACGCAGCGCTTGGCGCAAGACCTCAACGGCCTTCTCATACTGCCCCTCGGAGGAAAGCGCCACGCCTAAATGGCCGAATGCAACAGGATCCCACGGGTAGCTTTCGATTTCTTCTTGATATGTTCGGGCGGCCTTATCGAGTTCGCCAGTTACAATGAGGTAGTAGATGCCGGTGATGGTCAGCCTTTCTCGTTCACTCGCGTGTTCACGCAACTCGAATGCCTTGGTGAAGTATTCGCTGGCTCGCCCGGTCTCGCCGAGAGTGCCATAGTCATCGCCCAGAGCCCAATATCCGAGGGCAAACTTTGGGTCGATCTGGACCGCACGTTGCTGGTAAGGCAGCGAGGTGACCGGGCCCTTCTCACTAAAGCTCTTTATTCCCAGGCTGTAGGCCTGCAGCGCTTCCAGCGATGGCGTGGTGGCCTGTTCGAGCGGAACGTCATACTTCTGCACGGTGGCCAGCGACTCACCCAGCTCGGTGCGCAGTTTGGACACCTCGTCGCCCAAGGCGTTCAGGATCTTTTCCTTGGAAGGAGCCGTGACCAGTTGCTGCGCAAGCGTTTCTCCGTTCCGGCAATTCACGGCCCTTAACTCCAACACATATTCACTGCCCAGATTCGCGATTGATCCCGCGATGTAGGCCGTGCTACCCGCTCGCTGACAGACTTCGCGGGTCACCGCCGGCGTGAGCTTCGCGCCCGCGGGAAGCGTCATTTGTTGCAAGGTTTCCGTAACCTTGCCGTCGGAGAGCAAATTTAGGAACGGGGATTGCCGCAAAGAAACGTTGAGCGCCGTTTTCAGCGTGCCGTCAAATATCGCGTCGCCCGTGCTGTTCCCAAAATCCGCGAGGACGATGGTGTCTCTTTCGGTGAGCTTAGGAGTGCGATGAGAAGAGAAGTAGCCACCGGTCAGTGACGCGAGCACGACGGCAGCGGCGAGCGGTATCCAAACGGCAGTTTTTAGCACCGACTTCTTACCAGGCCTCTTGCGAACGTCCGGGTCGGGAAGATCCGTAGCGGCTGGCATCGAACTTGGTCCGGTCGCTGCTCGCGGAGGTTCCGGCGATGCCGGCTCGGGCAACGACGGATCGAGCGAGAGGTCTTTTTCCGCAGTCGCGGACGCGACGCCATTTCTCGTTCCGTGGTTTTGGTTCGTGAATTCCACGGGCATGAGGAACCGATAGCCGCGGCGGGGAATAGTTTCAATGTAGCGTGGGTTTTCCGCGCTGTCGGAAAGGGCGTCGCGAAGCTTACTGACCGCAGTGTTCAGTCCGGTTTCGAAATCGACAAAGGTGTCTTCGGGCCAGAGACGCTTTTGCAGCTCTTCGCGAGTGACGAGCTGCCCGTGCCTCTCGGCTAACATCGCCAGCACACGCAAGGGCTTTTCCTGTAGCCGGATGCGCGAGCCGTTTTTGCGCACTTCTCCGGCAGCCAGGTCCACCAGATAAGGACCGAACTTGAGCATTAGCGGGCGGGCGGCCGACTCCATGGGCAGTCCTTCTTCAAGCAGCCGGGGATCGGGCGGATTTTAGCATAGCTCCAGTACCCCGCAGCCGCGCTTCACAGAATTACCTAACCCATGTGTTTGCTAATCGCTATCAGTTAAGACTCTGTAGAGGGATAATTTTCCTCCCGTGCATTGACGTTTCGCCAGGGTTTCCGCAAACTCGCCGCGATTCGTCCCCAGAATCCGTGGCTCGAAAGAAGCTGGGCTCTCTCCCGCAAAGGCAAATTCAAGCGGTAGCTTGAGCTGCCGACGTGTGCGCAGACGACTTCATACCGCGACCGAAATGCGAATTTTGCACAAGTATTAACGTCGCTGGAATACTTACCCAAGGAGAAACAACATGACCGCGAATCGTAACTATGAATCGGTCCCAAGCGTCGCTCGTGGCGTTTTTTCGGCTTCCATCATCGTCACGCTGCTGCTCGCAGCGGGCATCAGCCGGGCGCAGTTGAACACATCCTCGGCTTCATCCACGGCGGGACCAGTTTCGCCACGGCTTGCGCAGACCACGGCACCGGTTTCGAACACGACGCAGCCAATCCAAGTTCCCACAAAAGCGAAAGAGCCACTCGCTGCAATGCCACACGCAAAGACTGCGACCGAGGGCATCGCCGTCCACGGGCGTTGGATAATTGAGGTCCGAAACCCCGACGGCACGCTCGTATCGCACCAAGATTTCGAAAACGCTCTTGACCCAATTGAAGGGGCCGACATCCTCACCGGCGTACTTTCCGGCGAATACACTCCGGTGGGCTTTTTCGTCGCTCTATATGCGCCCGACGGAATATTATGCAACGGATACTTGTTTGGTTTTCCATCCGGTGTCTGCGTGTTGTACGATACGCGAAACCCCAACCTCTGTCCGCCGACAGAAGTCTCCTCTAACGCCTGCAGTAACAATCTGACGTACACGCCGAACAGCGGAACGGTCAACAACAACGCCATAGGCTACACATTGTCTGGCAGCATCACGCTGCCTAATCTCGTGGGGGGAACAAGCAATCCCGCTGGTGGAACAATCACTACCGTAGGGCATGGCATCATCTCATGTGAAAATGGTTTCGAAGTGCTGGGTGTAACGGCAACGATCCCAAACGTTTCCGGAAGTGGTACGCAGGCGTCGAATGCGGCAGCGTCGACTGCGTTTTCAACGGTCCCACCGAGCAACGCGAGCACAGCGGGCCAGGGCAGTGCTGTCTGTGGCGGCAGTCCTGTGAAAAACTTGCTTACTTCTCGGACCATTTCCCAGCCAGTTCTCGCAGGACAATCCGTCGCCATCACAGTCGTGATCACCTTTGGCTCCAGCAACTAGTGGGCACTGCATGCGCCCGGAATTCTCGCGCAGGTCGCACCGGACAAATACCAGTCGAACACCGCGAACAGCGCGGCTGTCGAATTTAGGATGGCCGCAGAAAGGCTGAATCGATGCCCGAACACGCCGTGACAAAAACTTCCTTCCGGTACAGCGTGTTTCGCGCCTTGGTGCTGTTGGCTTTTGCCTACTACTTCGGATGTGCAATGCCCCTCGCTGGGCAGACGATTGCACCGCCGAATAGCGTTTTTAAGGCCGGAGTCGTCTACGGCTTAGGTGCTAACACCTCGAACATCGGAACAGGCAATGCCGTGGGCGGCTATTTTGGCAATGGCGGCGGCAAACTCTTCGACGTTGCTGTTACGAACGGCACCGGGGACGGCGGGCAGCTGTTCGTTTTTTCCGGTTTTGGCGACGGCAGCTTTGCTGCGCCGGTGTCCAGTGGGACTCTGCCCGTAGTCCAGGACGGGCTGAATTTAATTGTGGCCGGGCCAGTGGTAGGACCGAGCAGTTTCGATTTAGTGGTCACCGATGACTTTGGTAACCTGCTGCTGATGCGCGGCAATGGCGACAGCACGTTTCAAAATCCCGTGTCGCTGGGTTTCGTGACGTCTACGCTCGCGTCCTATCTCAACTCCAGCGGAACGCTCAATCTGGTCCTCAGCAACAATACATTTCCCACGTTTACCACCGAGGTTTCCGTGGTTACGGTGCTCGCCAACAACGGCTCGGGAACGTTCACACCGCTCATCGTCCCGATTCCAGCCTCACCAAATGTTACCGCTGCCTACCCATTGAATTTGGGAGGCTTGACCGCTGTTTTGCTCATCTATTCCAATAACACGGCCGCCCTCTCGCAGTTTATAGGCGGTGCGTTCCAGGCCCCAGTCTCCCAGGGCCAGATGGGCACGCCGAATGGCGTTGGCCCCGGCCCCGTTTCTGTTTTCACTTCGAAGGGGACCACGTTCTTTGCGGGAATCGAAAGTTTCTCTGGCACCCCGACCGCTTTCATCTGGCCGCTCGCCATCGTCGGAGGCGCCATCGGTGTGGGAATTCCCTCGATCTACAACATCCCCTCCAATGACGCCGCGTCACTCACAGTAGGCGACGTGGATGGCGACGGGAATGCTGACCTGATTGTTCTCGGTGGAGGGCAATTCTCTACGACGCAGACCGTGAATCTGTTTCTCAGTAACGCCGTGCAAGGATTTTCCCCGCAGCTCAGCAAGGTCGCGCCAAACACCGTGATTGGTCCCGGCGTATATGGGATTCAAGCGATTGTGGCGGATGCCAACGGCGACGGTGAAAATGACCTGCTGCTCTATGAGCCAAAGCAAGGCTTGACGGTCATACTGAATCAGGGGAAGGGCATATTCTTAGCCCCTACCACATATCCCGCGGGCAACAAGCCTGTGGTCATTGCCAAAGCAGATTTCAATGGCGACGGTTTGGACGATCTGGCCGTGGCCAACGGGATCAACTCGTTTACCGACAAAAGCGACAATACCGTATCGGTGTTTTTGAGCAAATCGGCGGGAGTCTACGCTCCGCAGATAACCTACCCGGTCGGTACCGACCCGATTGCGGTAACGACAGGAAACGTTAACGGCGAGCAGAGCGTTTTTGTTTTGAGCGACGGCGATACGAGTGGAAATCTCAGCAATCCGGTCGTCGCTTTCCTGCAAGGTAACGGGGCCGGTACGTTTCAAGCGCCGGCCTATTTTTCTAGTGGAACGAATACTGCCAGCGCCAGTGTTTCGGCCATCGCCGCAGGTGTGTTCGACGCTTCAGGAAATTCCACCCTGGCCGTGGCCAATAGCGACGGAACGATCAATCTGTTCACGTATCAGGGCGGAGGATACAGGGCTTCTGTCACGACTCCCAAGCTAGCCGTCACTGGCGCGCCATCCTTTGGTTTGAACTTGTCCTCGCTGGCCGTTGGTGACATAGACGGCGACGGAAACATGGACTTGGTGGCCACGCTCCGCGGGGTTTGCGGATACAACATTAATTTCGAGCCCGCGCTGAGTGGCGGAGCCGTGGTGATATTCCGCGGCCTCGGCAACGGCAGATTTGGCGCTCCCGTTTACGTTAACTCGAAGGAGGCGAACTCTGACCCTGCATTCGTGACCCTTGGCAGCTTCACCAACACTACGTTGCCCAGCATGTTAGTGGTAGACGGCGCGGGCGGTACCTGCTCTGTGGCGGGAAGCACCGGCCCCTACCCATTAGTTTTCTCCAACAACGGAGGCCTGAGCTTTGCTGAGACGGATCTTGCCAACCCGCTGAATGCACTCAGCACGTCGTTTACCACCGTTTCCCTAAAAGGAGCCATTGGTGACATTAACGGCGACGGCTCCGATGACATCATTTTGTCGGAAGACGGATTGGTGACGGTTCTGCTGAATCCCGGCACGGGGATTTTCAACAGCGTCACGCCCGTTTCGACCATTTATGTAGGCTGTTCGGATACGGCCGGCTTGGTCGCGGGATCGTTTTTTGGCCCGGGCGGGCATGACGCGGCCTTGGCGAGTGCCTCCGGGGTCGCGTTGATGCAAGGCATAAACGCGCCGGCGGTCGTCGAGGCAGCGCACTTGGTTCTCGGTACAGAACTTGAGACTCTCGGAAGCCTGATTGCCAATGCGAACGTTGTCGTTGGGCTGACCCTTGCGAATGGTAGTGATGTCACGGCCACAAATGTGAAGATCTCTGCAAACCTGCCGCCTGGCATGGCGTTTGTCTCTGGTGGATTGGTTGGGCTTCCGTGCAACAGTGTTTCCGCGAGGCAGGTGGCGTGCACTTTGGCAAGTCTCGCGCCGCTAGCGAACCCCGGCGTGATTCCGTTTACGGTTACGACCGCGGCGGCGGGCACGTACACGATCGCATTCACCGTGAGCGCCGATCAGGCGGAAGGCATACCGGCGTCCGACGCCATGGCTAACATCGCATTGCAAATCACTGCCGCGCCCGCCGCGCATTTGGTTCTTGCCGCCCAGTTGGAAAGCGGTGGGATGGTCAACACCAACGCGACGATAGGATTGACGCTTGTGGACGGCAGTGACGTCACCGCCACAAACATCAAGATCGCCGCGACCCTTCCTGCGGGCCTGCTGTTTGTTTCCGGAGGGTCGGCTGCCGTTTCATGCAGCAGCGTGATCGTCACACAGGTGCTGTGCATCTCGGCGAGCCTGGCGCCGCTCGCGAAATCTGGCGTGATTCCCTTTGTCGTCACCTCGTCCCAAGCCGGAACCTACACTATTGCGTTCAGCGTGACCTCCGACGAACCGGAAGGTGTGCCCGCTTCGGACGCCCTCGCGAATCTTGCGGTTTCGTTTAGTCCGGCACAGGACGATTTGATGCTGGGTGTTACAACGTCACCGGCACCCGCCTTTCAAAATGCCGCTCTCACTTACTTGTTTACTGTCACCAACAATGGCCCTTCGATCGCTACGGATGCCTCGATCACTTTTATCATTCCCGCCACGTTGTCATCACCAAGCACCACGCCCAGCCAGGGTAGCTGCTCTCTCATACCCGACGGCAGGACACAGTGCAATCTCGGCACCATCGCGATCGGGGCGACAACCTCCTTCTCGCTGGTAGTCACGCCGACCCTGGTTGGTTCGTTGACGATTTCTTTCTCTGCCAGCGAAGATCAGGTGGACACCGATGCAATTTCTACGATTTCGTCGACCGTGCAGATAAATCCCTCGCTGATGGTGCAGGAAGCAATCACCGTGAATGATGCGGCGTTCATAAGTCCGCTGCTCAGTAATTTCGTGCCGCCAGCAGCCTATTTCTCGACGGCAGGTTTGGGATTCAATGGCACAGCTGGCCAGGTCCAGACGCTAACGATGTACAACGTTGGAGGATCACCGCTGGTGTTCGCTGGCACGAGTCCGCTGCAAATCTCGTCAGGATTCACGGTCACACAAACATTGTGTTCCGACGGCTTAACCTCTTTGCCGGCTTCGCTGGCCAGCGGCGGCCAATGCACATTCACAATTTCCTACGCCGGATCGTCGCCGAACGGAACCATCACGCTCACTGACAACGCTGCTTTGAGCAGTCCGCCGAGCAGTACCTTGGGCGTGAACTTCGCGCAGGCGATCGCCCTCAGCGGCGCGGGAAGCGGCACAGGCACTATCGCGTTGCCACCCACGCTGGTCACGATTCCCATCACCGAAATGATCACCGTCAGTGACGCGTCGTCCGTCACGGGCGGAACGCCAGTTGTGACGATTGGGCCCTCGGCGACCAATGCGTACAACATCACGGCCGGGACCGGCACGTACAGCGTCACGATAACTTTAGTGAACGGCGGAAACATTTCCATCGGCGAGCTGACACTGCTCAAGGCGTCGCTGGGCGGTCTGGGAGCGCTTTCCTTCCCGGCGGGCACAACCCTTACCAACCTTGCTCCGGGAGCGAGCGCAACGCTCAACGCAACATTCTCAAATTCCGCTGGCGCAGCGGGAAAAGCCGTGCCGTTATCTTTTAGTGGCACGTACGCTGCAAGCTCGCTGAGCGGCAATTGGACGGTGAGCTTTCGAAGCGTAACGCTCCCGTGAAAGCTAGCAGAAAAGCATAGCTTCGACTTGATACGGTCTGAATTTTGTGAACCGAGGAGAATCATATGAAACGGGTAGGCGTAGTGAACTCAGTCATCGCGATTATCGTGACTCTTGCATCGGGGGGAGTGTTGCGGGCCGACACCCTTGACGTAGCTTTGTCGCAATCCAGCCAAACAGTGGATCAGGGGACAACGATCGTGACCTTCGACGCCACGATTCTAAATCCTTCGGCGACCGAGACGATTTTTCTGAATGCGGACGATTCATCGACAGATTCTTTTTCGGTGAGCGTCGACGACACGCCGTTCTTACTGAATGCGCCGCTTTTTCTCGGGCCCTCAGCGGGCAGCGGCCCCTTTGCGTTGTTCAACGTGGATCTAGCCGCGAATTTAGCGCTGGGTATGTATACCGGCAGTTTTTCCATCCTGGGTGGCGCAGACGGCGGCTCGGGCACGGACTTTTTTGATCTTGCGGACGCAAATTTTTCAGTCGATGTTACGAAGCCGGCTGTCACGCCTGAACCTGGAACGCTACTGCTGCTTTCCGCCAGTCTGTGTTTGCTCATCCCACGCCGCCGTCGCGAACGAATCGCCTGACGCGCGCCAGCGTTTGCGCCTGCGATACGGCACCCGTGTCGGCAAAGCCAGATACAAACATGGATGAGAGGAATGAGCCACCTCCCACGTAGTCTTCACGCCACCCCATGAGTTGACGCCTCTGGTTTTGCAGAACAGGAAGATCCTCTACAGCCTTTTGTTCCGCGCCAGTGCGGAAACTCTGCTCGAAGTCGCCCGCGATCCAAAGCACCTCGGCGCGGAAATTGGCTTCTTCAGCGTGCTGCATACTTGGAGTCAGAAAGTTCAGCTCCACCCGCATATCCATTGCGTGATTCCCGCTGGCGGGTTGTCGCTCGATCACACCCACTGGATCAAATCACGCCGCGCATTCCTTCTTCCCGTCAAAGTGCTCAGTCGTTTTTTCCGTGGCAAATTTGTTGCTGCACTCAAGTACGCCTTCAGAAATGGTCAGTTGCACTTCCAGGGAAATCTGGCCCTGCTTGTCCGGCCGAACATCTTCGCTGCGTGGCTACGATCAGTGTTCCGAAAAGACTGGGTGGTCTACTCGAAACCTCCCTTTGGGGGCCCC
>JBEKVU010000040.1:0-14636 GCA_049513775.1 Candidatus Acidiferrum sp. | reverse complement strand
AGATGACCGAGCCGCCCGGCGCACGTTTGCGCGTGGGCCTCACGGGCCTGACCGTCGCCGAATATTTCCGCGACCAGGAGCATCTCGACGTTCTGCTCTTCATCGACAACATTTTCCGCTTCGTGCAAGCCGGCTCGGAAGTTTCCGCGCTACTCGGACGCATGCCTTCGGCGGTAGGCTACCAGCCGACGCTAAATACGGAAATCGGCGAACTGCAGGAACGTATCACCTCCACCAAAAATGGCTCGATCACCTCGGTGCAGGCCATTTATGTCCCGGCCGACGACTACACCGACCCCGCGCCGGCCGCGACGTTTGCGCACCTGGACGCCACCACCAACCTCAGCCGCCAAATCGTCGAGCGCGGAATTTATCCCGCCGTCGACCCGCTGGCCAGCTATTCGCGCATTCTCGACCCGCGCATTGTCGGTGCCGAACACTACGCGGTAGCGCGTGGTGTGAAATCGATTCTGCAGCGTTACAAAGATTTGCAGGACATCATCGCCATTCTCGGCATTGAAGAGCTTTCCGACGAAGACAAGCGCACCGTGGCCCGCGCGCGCAAAATCGAAAAATTCCTCTCGCAGCCGATGTTTGTGGCTGCGCAGTTCACTGGCCTCGAAGGCAAGTATGTCAAGATCGAGGACACCGTGCGCAGCTTCAAGGAAATCGTCGAGGGCAAGTACGACGACATTCCGGAGCAAGCCTTCTATATGGTGGGCACCATCGACGAAGCGATCAAGAAGGCCGAAAAGATGAAAGCGGGCTCGTAAACGCAAATGTTGCCGGACGCTATCGAACTGATCATCGTCACGCCGGTGCGCGAGTTATTGCGCGAATCGGTCGTGGAGGTACAACTGCCCGGAGCCGACGGCTACCTGGGAGTATTACCCGGCGCTGCGCCGTTGATCACCGAGCTGGGCATTGGCGAACTCACCTTCCATAGCAAAACTGGGGGCGCCGCGTCCGATCCCATCGCGATTGTTCGCGGCTTCGCAGAAGTCTTGCCGGACCGCGTGACGGTGCTGGCGGAAACCGCCGAACTGGCGTCAGAAATCGATGTCGCGCGCGCCGAAGCAGCCCTGAAACGCGCGCAGGAACGCATGGCCTCGAACGCGCCGGACCTTGATTGGGATCGTGCTACCGCGGCCCTGCAGCGCGCGCTAATCCGCATCCAAGTGGCCCGCAGACATCGTGGTGTTCCGGTAGCCAGTACGTAGAAAGCTCTCCGCTCTTTCGCCGCGCATTGATAAACTTGGGCTTAACGATAGGAAGTGCGGCTTGCGACCCCGATGAGCCGTGCACATCTAATGCTCTCAGTTGAAGTTGCCCGGGAGGCCCTCAGCCATGGACCCGATCACGATGTACACCACGCTGTGGTGTGGCGATTGCCGCCGCGCCAAATCCTTCATGAAGGAACGGGGCGTGGTATTTAACGAGGTGAACATCGAGGAAGATCCCGCTGCCGCGGCGCTGGTGATTAAAGCCAACAATGGCAAGCGCAAGGTTCCCACATTCGAAATCGGCGGCCGCTATTTTTCGAGCAGCCCGTTTGATGCCGAGCAACTCGCTACCGAATTAAATGTCCCGCTCAATTCCTAGCTTTTTCAAAAAACGCTAGTTCGAGTTAACCGCTATTCCGTGAGCCCAGACTCCCGCCACGTGCAAGCCCTCATCGAGCAGCACCATGTCCGCATCAGCACCCGCTCGCAAAGAGCCCTTTTTAAATTCCAGGCCCAAGAGCGTCGCGGGATTCAGCGTTAACATGCGCACCGCATCGCCAAGCGACGCGCCCAGCGCCACGATATTGCGCAACGCGCGATCCAGCGTCAGCGTGCTCCCCGCCAGCTTCCCCTCCGCATTGCGGCACACTCCGCCGCTCACCGTCACCTCAAATCCGCCCAATTGATACTGCCCGTCAGGCATGCCGGTGGCGGAAACGCCGTCGCTGATGAGAATCACATGCCCCGCGCCCTTGGCCTTTAGCAGCAGGCGCATCGCGGCTTCGTCCACATGCACGCCGTCCGCAATCAATTCTGCGCTGACCTCTGACGACGTAAGCACCGCGCCAATAACCCCGCTGTCGCGATGCGAGAAAGGACGCATGGCATTGTAAACATGCACCGCGTGCCGCGCTCCGTGCGCGATGGCCGCCCGCGCCTGCTCGTACGTCGCGTCCGTGTGGCCCAGGGCGACTACCATCCCGGCTTTCCTTGCGGCGTCAATACACGGCATGGCGCCCAATAGTTCGGGAGCAATCGTCAAAATGGAAGCGTTGCCCGCCGCCGCGTGCAACAGTTGCTCGAGGAATTCCGCTGATGGCAGTCGCAAGAATTCCGTTGGATGTACTCCGCGCCGCACGGAACTGATGAACGGACCCTCAAAGTGAATGCCCAGAACTTCCGCGCGCGCATCCTGCGCCTCGTGCTGCTGGCAAATGTATTTCGAAATATCGGCAACGCTGCGCAACGTGGCGTCCGCGCTGGCGGTAACCGTGGTCGCAACCATCGACGTGGTTCCGTGGCCCGCTACCGTGCGCGTTACTGCCCGCATGGCTTCCGGCGTTCCTTCCATCACGTCATGCCCGCCGGCGCCATGTATATGCACGTCGACAAATCCAGGTATCACCGTACTGTCGGTGGCGGCGATCTCCTGTGCGCCGGCCGGCAGCGTCATGGACTCGCGGGCCCCGACGGCTTCGATCACGCCATCACGAACCAAAATGCCGGCATCGGCGATCTCCGCGGCGGGAGTTAAAGCACGTTTGCAATGAAAGAGCAGAGTAGCCATAGAAAAGTCATTTGGGCGGACCACACCGCCCCCAGAGGAGCTCCTTCATCGTAATGGATATGCCGTGCAGAGCAAAACCGGATGCGGCTGGAGATTCGCGACGAGTTTACTGAGGAGGTAAAGTGACCAGGTTTTCGGGGCGGCGTGCTTTTGTACTGATTCACCTCAAAGAAATAGCGGGAGGGTCCTCTGGAACCCTCCCGCTACAGGGTGCTGGTCTGGCTGTGCTCAAGGAAAATCACGCGACGCGCCGCCTAGCGCGCGCCACGGCCTTTACTGCGCCACGGGAGCTGCGCTGCTCGCGGATGCCGTTGCCGCCGACTTCGGAACGCTCAGATAGCCCGAAGCGGTGGTCTTGCTGACCTTATTCACCACCAGCTCCAAGGCTGCTCGGCTGCCACCGGTGTAGAAGAAGATCGGCTCGTTCACTGAGCGGTTCTTCTTTTCAAAGTTCTTATCGTCGGCCAGCACGTTGATGCTGTACTGGTTCTTCTTGGTATTGGTGTCGCGCAGCTCGACTTCGATGCTTCCTACGCGTTGGGCTCCGGCTTTACGAGTCACCGTGAACTCGTAATAGTCGCGCTGCCCCATGCGGCGCAGTTGATCGATCTCATCGTGATTGCGCGCGATCAGTGTGCCCATCTCGCTGCGCGCCATCTGCAAATTGTTGTTGGTCGAGTCCAGGCCGCTCTTTACGCCGTTCACGTCGCCGCTCAGCTTCGAAACGTCGTCCGTGCTGGCCTTTGTCGCAAGCTGCGTGCTCACGTCGCTCTTCAGTCCGGTGAGCTTTTTGTCATAGGCTACGACCGCTGCTTTGGTCTGCTTGCGCGCAGCCTCCAAATCGGATTCGGTTACGTTGAGCTTGTCAGTAACCACCTTCAGATCGCTCTGCAGTCGCTGGTTGGTCTCTTCAGACTTGGCTAGCCGCTGACTCAGCGCGTCATTGCTCTGCTGCAGCGAGCTCTCGGCGGACTGTCCGACGCTCTTGGCCTGGTTCAATGCTGTCCACCCCACGCCTACGCCGAGGAGCGAAGTGGCTCCCAAAAGGATGACCGCCAAGGCGACCCACCGCGGCGTGCTCGCCGTCGACGTGGTCGTATATACAGGCTCTTGAAATTCGCTCATTTAAGGCTCTCCTCGCGATGTTATTGGCAGTACTGTCCCTAGAAAATCGCGTCACAGAGAGGAGATGCATACCGGTCTCCACCCGCCGCCAAACGGTTAAATCGCGGTTAAAACACAGTTGGCATTGGATTTAGGTGCGCTGCTAGTGGGCCCGGACGCTGGTTTTAGAAGTACTAGGACAAGTAAAGATTACATCTTTGCTTCGCTTGCGGTAATAATTGCTGAATGTGGCTGCCTGTGAGGCCAGAAGGTTTGCGCCGGACCAGCTGGAGGTTGCGTTGCGGAGGGGAAGCTAATCGATGCCCTGAGTAACGGTAATACAATCAACAGCTTGCCTTGATCAAACTAAGCGGCTTGAATAACCGGACCTAGCGGGAGGGACTGCGCCGGCGCTTTGGGCGTCCCAAATTCCCGGTCTAGCGTGGTCGTAGCGGCTTCCTGAACCATGCGGCAATCGTCACACTTCAGCAGGTGGTTTTCAATTTCCGCCACGACTGCAGGCGACAACCGACCCTCTAAGTACCAGCAAATCAAATGAATAGTATCCCGACAGCTCATTGCCTCGTCCCCCGGGGCGTTAGACTCGATCTTTCCCGAACCTTCCCGAACTAGAGTCTTCATGGCATTTTTGACGCCAAACTGTGATACCTGTCGATATCGATAACCCATTTGTTGTGAGCGCCTTATATCCGGAGAGCAGCCCGCTCGAGAAATCGCGGAGAGCTTTAGGGAACTATTACACTCCTCGTAGCTCGGAAATTGCGCATCCCTTTGGACTGCCTCCCGCTGTGCTTACCGCCCCCTCTTCAGGTCCCGCTTAGCTGAGCGGTGTTACCGACAAGTCTCGTAATGCCGCAATGCGCTCCTCTAGCGGCGGGTGCGTACTGAACAAGCTTAGGAACGAGCCCCCACCAAAAAGAGGTTGCACAATGCACAGCGCGGCTGTTGAAGGTGATACTGCAGTCGTTGGAATTTGCTTGTTGTAGGCGCCCAGCTTTTGCAGCGCGCTGATCAGCCCATAGGGCTGGCCCACCATGCGGGCTCCGATTTCGTCCGCAGCGTACTCGCGGCCGCGCGAGAGCCCGAGCTGCAACAGCATGGCTGCCAGAGGCGCCAGAACCATCATCAAAATCGCGCCAATGCCGCCACCCCGCTCGCGCTCGTCCCGGCCGCCACCAAAGAACATGCCAAACTGCGCAAGGTAGGTGACCGCAGCAGCGAGAGTGGCGGCTACCGAACTGGTCAGAATGTCGTAGTTGCGCACGTGCGACAGCTCATGCGCGATCACCCCTTCGAGTTCGTCGTCGGTCATGATTTGCATCAGCCCTTCGGTCACCGCAACCGAGGCATGTTGCGGATTGCGCCCGGTGGCGAAGGCGTTCGGCGCCGCTTGTGGGATCAGGTAGAGTCTTGGCACGGGCAGCCGGGCCTTGGCCGCCAGGCGCTCCATCGCCGCGTACAATCTCGGCAGTTGCTCCCGCGTCACGGGCCGCGCTCCGCTGGATGCCAGTGCAATCTTGTCCGAGTAAAAATACGAAACTCCGTTCATCAACACAGCAACACCCAGCGCGATTTTTAGCCCGGCGGCGCCGCCGATGTAGCCGCCTACCATCACCAGCAAAATGCTAAGAAAAATCAACAGCGCGCCTGTCCGTAGAATCTTCATGGCCTCCAACTCCTCAGGTCCCTTTGAAACGAAGGGCCGTTTACGCCGTTGCCGCCGCGGGCTGTTGGCCCGCGGTACGCTCAAACTTCATGGCGTCCTTCTTTCCGTCGCGGTCGACCACTACGTGATCTCCCGGCAGGATCCCGCCTTCGAGAATGCGCATCGCCAGCGGATCCTGAATCAAGCGTTGAATGGTGCGTCGCAGCGGCCGCGCCCCATACGCCGGGTCGAACCCGTCTTCGAGCAGCAGTTCCATCGCTGCGGGGGTGAGTTGCAAAGTAATTTTCCGGTCCGCCAGCAATTGCTCGACGTTCTTGAGCAGCAGATTCACGATGCGCGCGAGCTGTTCCTTGCCGAGCGGATTGAAGATGACGATCTCGTCGATGCGATTGATGAACTCCGGGCGAAATGCGGCGCGTAGCGCGTTCATGGCCTCCTTCCGCGCCCGCTCCGGATCCTTGCTGGACAGCTCGAAAATCGCCGTCGAGCCCACATTGCTAGTCATGACCAGCACGGTGTTGCGAAAATCTACCGTCCGTCCCTTGCCATCAGTGAGCCGGCCGTCTTCAAGTATCTGCAGCAGCACGTTGAAAACATCCGGGTGCGCTTTTTCAATTTCATCGAAGAGCACTACGGAATAGGGATGCCGCCGCACTTGTTCGGTAAGCTGCCCGCCCTCTTCGTATCCGATGTAACCCGGAGGCGCGCCCATGAGTCGCGACACGCTGTGTTTCTCACCATATTCGGACATGTCGATGCGGATCATTAATTTCTCGTCATCAAAGAGAAATTCCGCCAGCGCTCGCGCTAGTTCGGTTTTTCCCACGCCCGTAGGGCCCAGGAAAATGAACGAACCGATCGGGCGCTTGGCGTCGGATAATCCCGCGCGGCTTCTCCGCACGGCGTTGGAAACGCGTGCCAACGCGTCTTCCTGACCAACCACGCGTTGCCGCAGCCGGTCTTCCATCTTCACGAGTTTCTGCGCTTCGCCTTCGAGCAAACGCCCTGTTGGAATCCCCGTCCACTTGCTCACCAGCTTGGCGATATCTTCTTCGTCGACCTCCTCCTTCAGCATCGGCGCGCCCCGGTGCAGCGCGGCGAATTTCGCTTCCGCTTCCTTTAGCTCGCGCTCGGCGGCCGCGATCTGGCCGTAGCGGATTTCCGCGACTTTGGCCAGTTCGCCCGCGCGCTCGTACTTTTGCTCTTCCACCCGCAGGTGGTCGATCTGTTCTTTGCGTTTGCGGATCGTCGCGATGGCGCCTTTCTCGGCCTGCCAGGTCGCCTTGCGCCCGCTGGAATCTTCTTTCAGCTTAGCCAGTTCTTTTTCGATCTGATCGCGGCGCTCTTTTGAGTGTGCGTCCTTCTCCTTCAGCAATGCCTGGCGCTCGATTTCCAGTTGCAGGATGCGCCGCTCGATCTCGTCAATCTCCACCGGCAAGGAATCAATCTGCATGCGCAAGCTGGCTGCCGCTTCGTCGATCAGGTCGATGGCTTTGTCCGGCAGGAAGCGATCCGCGATATAGCGATGCGAGAGCGTGGCCGCCGCCAGAATGGCCGCGTCCTTGATGCGTACCCCGTGGTGCACCTCGTAGCGCTCTTTGAGCCCGCGCAGAATGGCGATGGTGTCTTCGACGCTTGGCTCGCTCACCAGCACGGGCTGGAAGCGCCGCTCCAGCGCCGGATCCTTTTCGATATTTTTTTTGTATTCGTTCAGCGTGGTGGCGCCAATGGCGCGCAATTCGCCTCGCGCCAGCGCCGGCTTCAACATATTAGAAGCATCCATCGCGCCTTCGGCCGCGCCTGCGCCCACCAAAGTGTGCAGTTCGTCGATAAATAGAATGATCTGCCCGTCCGCGTCGGTAATTTCCTTCAACACTGCCTTGAGACGATCTTCAAACTCTCCGCGATATTTCGCACCCGCCACCAGCGAAGCCAGATCGAGCGCCACAAGTCTTTTGGTCTTCAAAACATCGGGAACATCGCCCGCGATGATGCGCTGCGCCAAGCCTTCGACGATGGCGGTCTTGCCCACGCCCGGCTCGCCAATCAGCACCGGATTATTCTTGGTGCGGCGCGCCAGAATCTGCATCACGCGGCGAATCTCTTCGTCGCGGCCGATCACCGGGTCGAGTTTGCCGCGCCGCGCCATGTCCGTAAGGTCGCGCGCGTATTTCTCAAGCGATTCGTACGTGGCTTCGGGATTCTGCGAGGTTACCCGCTGCGTCCCGCGCACGCTGGTCAACGCCTGCAAGATGGCTTCATGCGTGGCGCCTTGGCGCTTCAGCAGTTGCCCCGCAGGATCGCGGTCCGCCCCCGCAATCGCCAGGAACATATGCTCCGTCGAGACGTACTCATCCTTGAAATTTTTGGCTTCGTCAAACGCGCGCTCCAAGACCGCGTTCAGCGCCTTGCCCAGGTGTTGTTGATCGAATCCGGAAACTTTTGGCAGCCGCCCTACTTCTCGCGCGATTTCCTGATTCAGCGCTTCGCTGCGAATTCCCAAGCGCGCCAGCAGGGGCGGAACTACGCCATCCTTCTGCGCAACCAGCGCTTCGAGCAAGTGCAGCGGTTCAATCTGTTGATTCTCGTGCCGAGCGGCCACTTCCTGCGCCTGGCGCAGAGCTTCTTGGGCCTTCACGGTCATTTTTTCAAATTGCAGCATTTCATTCCTCGTATCAATTTCTGTCGATTCCTATGCCCGTCTTGCCGTTCCCTCTTTGACGGTGACGAGCGATCATTCGATGCCGTGAAAACTTAAGGGATGAGCCAATAAAAAGGGCTGGCGCTAGGCCAGCCCTTCTCTTCCTACGTCACTGGCGTTACCCGACCAGCTCCGCCGCACAGAGACGCTTGGCGGCCTTACCTTGCGCCAGCGGCCGCAGCCATCGCAGGGGCCGTCCCGGCGCTTCCTACGGTGACTTTGATCTGCTTCGGCTTGGCCTCTTCACGCTTCGGAACGTTCAAGGTCAGCACCCCGTTTTGGTAATCGGCCTTGATGGCCTCCGAGTTCACGGTGTTGGCCAGCGAGAAGCTCCGTGCGAAGGAACCGTAGGCGCGTTCCACGCGCAGGTAGTTGCCTTCCGTGGTCTTCTTCGCGAATTTGCGTTCGCCGCGAATCGTCAACAGGTTGTTCTCGACGCGAATGTCGAGCGCATTGGGATCCACGTCCGGCAGATCGGCCTTTACCACCAACTCGTGTTCATTTTCAAAAATGTCCACCGCCGGAGCCCAAGTGGTGAGATTGGATTCCTGACCCGCCCGCTCAAACAGTTCGCTAAAAATACGTCCAAACTGATCTTGCGTAGCGGATGTGCGATGGCCTTCCCAGCGATTCAGAGTGCTCATGTTGATTCAACTCCTCATAAAATATGTCTAACAGCAAACACATAATATAATCTGCGTCTTTTACTGTCAAGTACAAAATTAAAATACTTCCGTTATACCAATAAGCGTATTATTTTGTTTTGTTTAAAAAGCACCAAAGAGACTTCGTGCCGCCCGCGTGGAGCCCCTGTTCTAGAGCCGATCTCGTTTCGAGGGCGATGCCAAGTAGCTAACTTTGTTGCTACACTGAAATTCCATGCGCCTTGAGGACTTCGACTACGACCTTCCTGCCAAGCAAATCGCGCAGCACCCGCCCGAACGCCGCGACGGCGCGCGTCTCCTGCTCATCGACCGGCAAGCCCTGCCTCCCTACGCCGAGGCCCTAACCGACACCCTATTCTCAGAATTGCCCCGGCTCCTACGCGGTGATGAGCTGCTGGTCTTCAACAACGCCAGGGTCATCCCGGCGCGTCTGTTTGGTCGCCGCGCGAGCTCAACACGAGAAACCGCTCCGAGTTCTCGCCAGCCCGAGCCGAGCGGCGAAGTGGAAGTATTTCTCTCGCGCGAAGTCGCCGAAAACACCTGGGAAGCTTTGGTCAAACCCGGACGGAAGCTGGAGCCGGGTTCACGGATCCTTTTTGGCGACCAGCAGCTCGCCGGAGAAATCATCTCGCGCGACGAATTCGGGCTGCGCACCATCAAATTCCGCTCGCTCAATCATCACCCGGTCACGCAACATTTCGAGGCGCTCGGCCACGTGCCCCTGCCGCCGTACATCAGTCGCCGCGATGAAATTTCCGATCGCGAGCGTTACCAAACCATCTTCGCCAAGTGCGCGGGGGCCGTAGCGGCGCCCACTGCCGGGCTGCATTTCACGACGGAAATTTTGCAAGCGATCCGCGATCGCGGCATAGAAACCTGCGAACTGACCCTGCACGTCGGCCTCGGTACATTTCAGCCGATCCGCACCGAAACGCTCGAAGCCCACACCATGCACGCCGAATCATTTGAAATCCCAGAGGAGACTGCGGCCCGCATCTGCGCCGCGCGTGCCGCCAGCCGCCCGATCCTTGCCGTGGGAACCACCGTCGTCCGGGCCCTTGAAGCGGCTGCGCTGCGAGCCGCTGAATTGCGGGCCAGCGGCAGAAGAACTTCACGCCTGGTCGAAGCCGGTCGAGGTGAGGCGACTCTCTTCATGTATCCGGGATTTGCGTTTCAGGTCGTAGACGCACTGCTGACAAATTTTCATTTGCCCCGGTCCACATTACTTGCGCTGGTAAGCGCTTTCGCCGGACGCGAGCGCGTCTTCTACGCCTATCGCCACGCGGTGGACCGCGGGTACCGTTTCTACAGCTACGGCGACTGCATGCTGCTTCGCTGAGTTGTTAGGCTGACTTGCCACGTTGAGCTGCTGAATTCCTCCGCGCAGTTCCGAGAGGAATTCTCACGGCGCGGTGACGAGACTTCGCAAGCTCTCTATCAGCGGCAAAAACCGGGGCGCCTCCGGGAACTCCACCGCGCCGCCCATTTCTCACCGGCAAACCGCAGCAAATCTCCACAAATTTCGCCGGGATTCTGCCACTTCAAAAGCCGCGCCGACAGGCTCACGAGCTGGGAAGCAGCAATTTCAGGCACGGCCCGTTGCCACTTCCCGCTCGAATTTTCGCACGCCTTCACCGGGTGGCTCCTCCATGTATTGCGCGACCAACGAGCCGTCCAATTACTCGCTGAACACGAATACTTTGGTCTTGCCCGCAAAGCGCACTTCTTTCACGCTGCCGTCAGCGCCCAACAGCAACGCATCCGCACTCGCTTTGCTGTCGCGATCTTCCCAGCGCCCTTCAGACTCTGCCACTACGGTCTTGCCCTTTTCGACAACGGCCTTGTTCCCATCAATCATCAGCTTGTAATCGCCGGCTCGCAGCTCGGCCTTGCCGAACTTGGCGCTCTTGGCGATGGTGATGTTGGTGGTAGTGGGCTTGGCAAACGCTGGTACCGCCAGCGCTACCGCGGCCAGCAACGCGAAACTACGAAATTTTGCATTGAAATTCATGAGAGTCTCCTGTCTTTATGAAGCATTCAAGTCAGCCAAACAGGACCACACGCGGCGGATAACGAGTTGACACGCAGGCGGCGGGCGAGTAGTCTCGCCCGGAAGACACCTCTACTTCCTGGACTAACGGCCGGAAAGATTGCGTGTCGCACGCCCCGCGGCTGCCACCGCGGGGTTTTTTCGTTTTCCCATCCCTAAGACCTTGGCCTGGCTGCACTGGTATAGACGAACACGCCTGAAAAAATGTTTCGGACAACGCAAAGAATTGTTTGTCAAATCTCCCGCTCCCGGCGCAAATTTCGTCACTCATCCCATTAGTGGGAACGCAGGGAAATCTGTTTCCTGTTCTTTAGCTCATTTTTATGGGCATTTACCGGCTATATTGCGCGCGCGTTAAATTCTGTGCCAAGTTGGTGTTTTGCGCACACCCGCTAAGGCCTCGAGCGCTTATCGCCAATGGCATTTTTCCATGCCGCCCACTCGCATCATCTCCCTGCTTCCTTTATACTCTTCCATACCCATTCGAATGTCCGGCACACGCATTCTCGTTCTGAGCGATCTCCACGCCAATGCCACCGCTTTTGAGGCCGTACTCGCGGCCGCCGAAGGCCGCTGGGACATCTGTGTTTGTCTCGGCGACGTCGTCGGCTACGGTCCGGATCCCAACGAGGTAACTTCCCGGGTTCGTGCCTTGGGTGCCACCACGATTCGGGGCAATCATGACAAAGCCATTTCCGGTGTGATGGACACCATCGATTTCAATCCCGTGGCCCGCGCCGCCGTCGAGTGGACCCGCGCCGAACTTACGCCCGAGCACCTGTCCTGGTTAGGCGCGCTCCAGCCCGGCCCTTTGCCGACAGACGGCATCGTCCTGATTCACGGCGCGTATCAAGACGAAGATGAATACGTCTTCACTCCGGCGCAGGCCATGGATGGACTTCTCGATTCCTCCTCGCCCGTGACCTTCTTCGGCCACACGCATCATCAAGGCGGCTTTTCATTTTTGAATTCCAGCGTTGAGCTACTACAGATTCGCCCGCGCCCGAGCGAAAGTTACACCGCATTGCGCCTCGAGCCCGGCCGCCGTTATTTGCTGAACCCCGGTTCCGTGGGTCAACCGCGCGACGGCGATCCACGCGCCGGCTTCGCCATTGCCGATCTTGAGCATAAGATCGTTGAGTTCTGGCGGGTGCCCTATGACATATCCGCCGTGCAAGGGCGCATGCGCACCGCGCATCTGCCCGAGCCGTTGGCGCAGCGCTTGATGCTTGGCCGTTAGCACTCCCGTATTTTCCCTTATCCTGCGGGGCAACCCATGCCATGCTAAAAGCACATGAGCAATGATTCACAACCCGGCCCGCTGCATCAGCCAGAGCCCGATCGCGGTCCATTTCCTTTTGCACTGGTCGCTGGCATCGCGGTGGTATTTGTTCTGGTCGCTGCGCTCGTCTGGCCGAGCGGCATGTTGCTCAATCCGTGGTTTCACGGCGATCAGCCGAGCGGCGCGAAGCGCCATCGCAACGCTTCCGGCGCGCAACTTCTCTTTGGTCCGGCCGAGCAAGCCTACGCCGCGCAAATTCACCTTGAAAATATCAATATGAGCCGCGCGGAAAATTTTCTGCATCAGGAAGTAACCACGCTGGCCGGCGAAATCGTGAATACCGGCAACCGCACCCTGCAAGGCGTCGAGCTAACTGTCGAGTTTTCCGATGAGCTCCACCAAATCGTCCTTCGCGAATCGCGCTCCGTCCTCGACCCTCCCCCGCTCGCACCCGGCGCCCGCCGCGAATTTGAAATCTCATTTGAACACGTTCCCGACTCCTGGAACCTCCAGCAACCCGCCATCGCGGTTACCGCCTTGCGTCTTATACCTGTAAATTAGAATTGATTAGTAATAGTCCTGATTTATACTGCACGGCGTGGAATTCGCCGCCGAACTCGAAGCCAGCCTGAAGGAGTTCTCCGCCTCCGGTTTTGTGGAAGTGCGCGAGAATGGCGGACGTGCCGCCCCGCTCGAGGGTCTTTCCTCCGGGGCGCCGGCGAAAAGCCCCTGCTTCACATCTGGTCGGAATGCTACAACCTGACGCGGCGCGTGCTGGCTATCACCGATCACTCCGAGCAGCGCCTGGCCCTTGCCGTCGAGCGTTTCGGCCGCCTCAAACCCGACCGCCTCGAGTTCATCCGCCAGGATTTCGAGCGCCTGGCGCGCGAACGGTCTCGCCAGGAATTCTGCGACCGCATGAAAGGCATCTTCGCGCAACAGTTTCGCGACGAGATTCTCGACTCTCTCGTTACCGGCGAAGACCTCGAGCACTCGCTTCCGGGAGAATACGCTCGCGGCGTTTCGCATCGGGGCTCCGCGCACACCGCGGTGCTGGCGGCTGGGGAAAATGAATCCCTCGAAACCATCGCCCGCATTCTCACCTTCGGCCTCTTATGGTTCGATCATTTGCGCACTTCCGGCGGCTTCGGCGCTACCCTTTTCGGATTGCGTTTGATTCTTCCGGCGAGCGGCGTACGCAAGGTAGCGCACTCCTGTGCCGCACTGGCGCCGAGCTTGGGCGTCCGCCTGTTCTCACTCGATCCGCGCTTGGACACCCTCGAAGAAAGCAACGTTAGCCAGGCCGGCAACATCGATTCCCGGCTTGTGCCGCACCGCGAATTTAAGGATTTGCTCGACCGGGCCCACCCCGCGGTAGCCCCTATCGTAGCGCTTGCCCCGCGCTGCATCACGCTGCACCCCGGGCAGTCTCGCTCCGTGGTGTTGCGTTTTCGCGGTTTGCCATTCGCCGCCTGGGAAAATAGCGAACTGTTCTTTCTTCACGGCGATTCTCGCCAGACAATCCGCGGCGACGTTATCGCGTTTCTCAGCGCCAAACTTCACGAACTTGAATTGCATCGGCACCCGCTCGCCAGCGATACTCGCCACCCGCTCTACCGCGCGCAGCCCGAGCTTTGGCTCGAAGCCCTGGTCCGCGACGACGTCATGCGCATCGATGCTTGCCTCGATCCCAGATTCGTGTACACGCAAATTTTCTCGAACGCCGCCGGCTCGCACGGCATTCTGCATGTGCTTTCTGTCACCCGTTCTGGCCGCTTGGCGATTGTCGAATTTGAGGCCAGCGAGCTTATCCATCTTCCGCTGCAAGCCAGCGAGGATTGCTTGCGCATCCGGCGCCACCAGCGGCAAGGCGATTTCCCGCGCTACGGCTATTTTCCCGGGTTGGCGTTGCAAGCGGCCCCGCCTCTGCTCTATCTCGTCGCGCCCGCCCTGCGCTTTCATCCCACCACCGATATTCTGCTGCGCTACCTCACCCGCGATCTCGACGTCGTGCGCGTGGGTCTACTCGAGAGCTGGCGCCGCGGCCGGCGTGTCGTTCAACGCCAATGAATCCCGCCCACGGGCGTTCTGGGCCGCCTGGAGTGCCTCGCGCGAATTCCACTGTTCATATCCTAAGTCCAACAGGTAAAATTGCACGGTGCCACTGCCCACGGAGCCCCCAGTGAATTTTTCCGCCACCATCCGGGAAAACGGTCAGATTTCACTCGTTTACATCACCGGAAGTCTGACCTCGTTCGAGATCGGCGGTTTGCGCACTACGATCTCCGGCTTGCTCAAGCAAGGCCGCAAGAAAATTGTTTTGAATCTTGTCGGTCTTCGTTATTTAGACAGTTCCG